>JBBSES010000006.1:0-22737 GCA_038239465.1 Gemmatales bacterium | reverse complement strand
GGCGACGTCGTCGGCGAAGCTGCCGGGCATGGTGGTGGCTTGGCTGATGCAAGGTTTCATAAAAGAGGTATTGCCTTCTTTACGTTTCGCGCCCTCACCCAATAACGGAACCTCCGCATGGCGGCGCTCGTCCTGGACCGACTCGGCAAGATTTATCCCCACAATATCGAGGCGCTCCGCGATTTCACCCTAAATATCGCTGACGGCGAATTCGTCGTCCTGGTCGGCCCCTCCGGTTGCGGCAAGACGACCACGCTGCGCCTCGTCGCCGGGCTGGAGACGCCGGCCGATGGCACCATTTCCATTGATGGCCGCGTCGTCAATGCTCTCCCGCCCCGCGAGCGCGACGTGGCCATGGTCTTTCAGCGTCCGGCGTTATATCCGCATTTATCGGTTCGTCGCAATCTATCATTCGGCCTGGAGATGCGGCAATCGTGGCACTGGTTTCGCGGTAGTGAAGACCGCAAAGCCAACGCCGCGCGCGTGGCGGAGACGGCGCGCGTCCTCGACCTCGCCGACCTGCTCGACCGCCGCGCCGACGCCCTCTCCGGCGGTCAGCAGCAGCGCGTGGCGTTGGGTCGCGCGCTGGTCCGGCAACCAGCGGTATTTCTGCTGGATGAGCCGTTGAGCCACCTCGACGCCCGCCTTCGCGCGGAAATGCGCGGCGAGTTGCACTTGCTCCACAAGCGTTTTCCCGCGACAATGCTCTATGTTACCCATGATCCCGTGGAGGCCATGACCCTCGCGGATCGCGTTGTTGTCCTGGATCGCGGCGTCGTGCGGCAGGTGGATCGACCGCAAGCCATTTACGATCGGCCGGGCCATCGCATGGTCGCCGGCTTCTTCGGCTGGCCGTCGATGAACCTGCTCGAAGGCGCCGTGGTTCGGGAGAATGGGCGCCTGGGCTTCGCGGCGAAGGATCGACTCCTCGTGCTGCCATTGGACGAGGCGGCGCATGCGAATGGGGACTTGACGCTGGGCATTCGACCGGAAGACGTGGAGTTGCGCCCGGCTGAAACGCGGCAACCGAATACCTTGCGTATCGCCCTCGTGGAACCGCTGGGGGCGAGCGACCTGATAACGCTCGAATACGGCGCGACGCGGCTGACAGCCTCGACGATGGCCCGACAACGCTGGATGGAAGGGCAGGACGTGAACGTGACTTTCGACACGAACCGGACGCACTGGTTCGACGCACGCTCCGGCCTGGCGCTGCGCCGCGAGGGTCGGATCGCCTGATGCCGGGCGGTGCGCTCCCGGCGCGCGATGCGCGCTTGGGGAGGCATCCAAAGTGGGACCGGCTCCCACTTTTTTTGTTTTTCGGCGGACTTCGGACAACGGTCGAGAGCGAATCATCATGAATGGTCCCGAACTGCTCCGTGTCATCGACCTGATGCACCGCGAGAAGAACATCCCCAAGGATGTGATCTTCGAGGGCATCGAGGCCGCCGTGCAGTTGGCCACCGAACGCCACTACCCCGACACCGAGGAAGAGATCGCCGTCAGCATCGACCGCGGCACGGGGAACATTCAGGCCCTCAAGGGCGCCGAAGTCATCGATCCCGAGTTGCTGGGCCGCATCGCCGCCCAGAGCGCCAAGCAGATGATGATCCAGAAGATCCGCGAGGCCGAGTGCAACGCGGTCTTCGACGAATACGCCGGCATGAAGGGCGACCTCGTCCAGGGCACGGTGCAGCGCTTCGAGGGTGGAGCAGCCACGGTCACGGTCGGCAAGTCGGAATCGATCCTGCCGCGCGGCGAGCAGATTCCCGGCGAAACGCACCATGTCGGCGAGCGCGTCAAGGCCGTCATCCTCGATGTCCGCAAGGTCGGCCATCGGGTCAAGATCATCCTGTCGCGCACGCATCCCGACTTCGTGCGCCGGCTGTTCGAGAACGAAATCCCCGAAATCGCCGACCGCACCATTGAGGTCAAGGCGGTGGCCCGCGAGGCCGGCTATCGCACGAAGATCGCCGTCTCCAGCATCGACGTGAAAGTCGATTGCGTCGGCGCCTGCGTCGGCGTTCGTGGCAGCCGCATCAAGAATATCGTCGATGAACTCGGCGGCGAACGGATCGACATCGTCCGCTGGAACGACTCGCTGCAGGTTATGATTCCGAACGCCCTGCAGCCGGCGCAGATCGAGGAAGTGTTCCTCTATTCGATGCTCGGCCGGGCCATCGTGCTGGTGAAGGAAGATCAACTCTCGTTGGCCATTGGCCGGCGCGGGCAAAACGTGCGCCTGGCCAGCAAGCTCGTTGGGTGGGACATCGAGATCATGACCCACGACGAGTTAAACGAAGGCATCGAACGCGCCGTCGGCTGGTTCAGCGGCGTGCCGCACGCGACGGAGCAACTGGTGGAGGCCTTGATCGAAGGCGGCTTCCTCTCGTTCGACGACCTGACCTTCCTCGAAACGACGCAACTGGCGGAGTTGGCCGGCGTCACCGAGGAGCAGGCCGAGGAGATGATCGCCTACGCCGAGGATGAGGCGGAGCGCGTCGAGGAAGAGAACCGTCACGCCAAGACGGAACCGCGGGCGTCGCGGCCGAAGCCGGCCGATATCCTCGGCGGCCCGACGGCGTCGCCTCCTACCGAGGCACGGCGAACGATGGAAAGCCTGTTCGGTCCCGACGAGCCGGTCGTCCACGACGAGCCGACGCTGAGCGCCGCCCAGGTGTTCGGCGAGGAAACGGCGGACGACCAGGCCGTGCCGGACGAGCCGACGTTAAGCGCCGCGCAAATTTTCGGTGAAGATCCGCCGCCGGCGCCCGTATCCGAGGAACCGGAAGCGCCCGGCGCGCACCCGGCAACGGGCGAGTGACGCCGGGGTAGTTCGGAGTTGCTGGCCTTTTCAGGGAATTGGGGATGGCTAGAATGAAGGAATAAAGTAATCTACCGCTCCCCCGCTGTTTGAAGAGCGCGGGCGAGCGTTTTGCCACAGGAGTTGCGCTTGCTGAAAGAAAAGATCCGCGTCTATGTTCTGGCGCGCGAGCTAGACATGGAGAGCAAAGACCTGCTCGACCTCTGTCGCCAGCACGGCATGGACGTGAAGAACCAACTGAGCAGCCTGGACCCGGAGCAACAGGACGTCATCGTGGCGATGGTGCGCAAGCCCAGCCGCGGAGGACCGGCCGTTGCCCCGCCGCCGCCTCAGCCGTTGCCGCAAGACATCGGCGGCAAAATCCGCGTGCTGCCGCCCAGCCGGCCCAAGCCGCTCGAGCGCAAGCCCGAGCCGGCCCCCAGCGCCGCTCCTTCTCCGCCTCCCGTGGAAGCACCCGCTGCCATCGCTCCTCCGCCCGTCGCGCCGGCCGCCATCCCGCCGCGCGCGCCCGAACCTTCACCCGTATCCGTTCCCGTACCGGAGATCAAGCCCCCCGTGGCCCCCGCTGCTCTTTTGCCCGAAGCTCCCGTCGCGCCGCGTGTCGTGAACGTGCCGCCGCCCTCTGTCGTTCCCGCGCCGGCCGCGCAGGCGCCGCCCACCCCGCCGCCGCCTCCCGCGGCGCCAGAAGTGCCGGGCGCCGCGGCCAGGCTGCCGCAGCCGACGCCGCGCGTCGCCGACCTGTCGCCCAAGCCGCCGCCGACGCTCGGCGGAGGCAAGATGCGCACCCTCGATCAACGTCCTTCCGATAACGCCGCCCGACCGCGCCGCGAACGCCAAATCCGGCCGCCCATCGTGCGGCCCGGCATGGCGCCGCCGCCTCTGCTGCGCCGGCCGCTCATCACGCCCAAGCCGCCCGAGAAGACGCAGCAGCCGATCGCGCAAAAGCCGATCGCGCCGCTGCCCGACGCACTCAAGCGCGGCAACGTGCCCCCAGGGGACGCGGCGCGAATGCTGCAAAATCCGGGCGCGCCGCCGACCGGCGACGTGCCCGACGTTTCCGAGGAGGACGACGACAAGAAGGGCAAACCGGGCAGCAAGCGCCCCGGCTTCGTGCCCGGCCGCGACGCCCGCCACTCGGCGCGCAACAAGCGCGCCGAGCAGCGCAAGGCCACCGGCTCCGCCGAGATCAAGGGCAACAAGATCTTGATGCCCGACGACGACGATGGCCGCGGCCGCAAGACCATCCGGCACATCGCCCGCAAGCAGAAGGGCACCATGCCGCGCGTCGGCAAGGTGCCGATCGAGTTGCCGATCACCGTCCGCCGCCTGTCCGAAGCGATCGGCACTCCCGTCGGCCAGATTCTGTTCGGCCTGCGCGATCATGGCTTGCCGCTGACCACGACCATCAACTCGACCATCGACCCGGTGGTTGCCGAGTTGATCGCCGCCGAGAAGGGCTGCGAGTTGGAAATCAAACGGCCGGCCGACGCCGAGGAACTGCTCCTCGCCGGCCAGGACAAGCCGGGCGATCCCGAGAACATGATCCTCCGCGCCCCCGTCGTCGCCGTCATGGGCCACGTCGATCACGGCAAGACCTCGCTGCTCGACAAGATCCGCAAGAGCAACATCGTCGCCACCGAGGCGGGCGGCATCACCCAAAGCATTCGCGCCTGGCGCGTCGAGCATGGCGGCCGGCCGGTCACGTTCCTCGATACCCCCGGCCACGAAGCCTTTACCAAGATGCGCGCCCGCGGCGCCATGGTCACCGACATCGCCGTCATCGTCGTCGCCGCCGACGACGGCGTCATGCCGCAAACCGAGGAGGCGATCAGCCACGCCCGCGCCGCCGGCGTCCCCATCGTCGTCGCCATCAACAAGGTCGATCTGCCCAACGCCAACTTGAACAAGACGCGGCAACAGCTGTATTCGATGAGCCTGGTCCCCGACACCATGGGCGGCGACACGCCGTTCGTCGAAACCAGCGCCTCGCAGGGCAAGGGCATCGACGAACTGCTCGACATGCTCTATCTCGTGGCCGAGTTGAAGGAACTGAAGGCCGACCCGACCCGGCCGGCCAGCGGCACTTGCCTCGAAGCCTCGCTCAGCGAAGGCGAAGGTGTCCACGCCACGATGCTGGTGCGTTCCGGCACCATGCGTAAGGGCGATATCGTGCTGTGCGGCGCCGCCTATGGCCGCATCCGCGCCATGTACAACGACCTCGGCCGCCCCATCCAGGAAGCGGGCCCCAGCGTGCCGGTGCGCATCACGGGCCTCGATGAAGTGCCCAACGCCGACGATCCGTTCGTCGTCGTCGATGACCTGGCGACAGCCCGCGAGATCGCCGAAAAGCGCAAGATGAAGCAACAGGAATCGGCGCTCGGCCAGCGGGCGCCGTTCGCCCTGGAGGAACTGAGCAAGGCCAAGGTGGCCGAACTGAAAGTCATCCTCAAGGCCGACTTCCGCGGCTCGGTGGAAGCCATTCGCAAGGAACTCGAAAAGCTCAAGCACGACGAGGTCCGCGTCAAGGTGCTGCACGCCGGCATCGGCGCCATCACCGAAAGCGACGTGGTGCTGGCCCTGACCTCGCCGGCCGACACCATCATCGTCGGCTTTAACGTCGTGCCCGACGACCGGGCCAGCGCCCTGGCCGAGGAACGCGGCGTGGAAATCCGCGAATACGACATCATCTACAAGCTGACCGACGACATCCGCGCCGCCCTCGAAGGCAAGCTCAAGCCGCACGAGCAGGTCATCCACCTGGGCCGCGCCGTCGTCCGCGAGACGTTCAAGATCAGCCGCGTCGGCACGGTGGCCGGCTGCTACGTCACCCAAGGGACCATCGAACGCTCGGCGAAAATCCGCCTCATTCGCCAGGGCATCATCATCTACCCGCCGGCCGACCGGACGGCCAGCCTCGATTCGCTCAAGCGCTTCAAGGAGGACTCCCGCGAGGTGCGCGAAGGCTTCGAGTGCGGCATGAAGGTCGCCGGCTACGACGATCTCAAGGTGGACGACGTCATCGAGGCCTACCGCGTCGAACAAGTACAACGAACCCTTTAAGCAGCGCGGGGCCGAAGCAAACGGGCTTGCCGTTTCGCGCCCGCGCTCCGTTCTAGCCATGATTGTCGGATCATTGAGGGTTCGCTTACTGATGCGCCAGGCGCGCACGCTGAAAGACAAACGTCAGGTGGTACGGAGTATCAAGGACCGCTTGCGCAACGAGTTCAACGTGTCGGTGGCCGAGGTGGACGACCTGGAAAGCTGCCAGCTGGCGACACTGGGCGTGGCGCTGGTCGGCGCGGAAGTCTACCCGGTGCGGACGACGCTGGAGAAGATCGCCTCGGCCTTGCGTGCCCATCCGGTGGCGGAACTCCTGAGCCACGAGATCGACGTGTGAGCGAGAGAGGAGCAGCACCATGAAGACGCACCGCCTGGCTCGCGTGTCCGAAGTCATTCGCGAGGTGACTAGCGAAACCATACTGTTCGACCTGCGCGACCCGCGCGTCAAGATGGTGACGGTGACGCGCGCCGAGGTGTCGGGCGACCTGCAGCACGCCAAGGTCTACGTGTCGATCATGGGGTCGCCGCGCGAGCAGGATTTGACCATGCACGGCCTGCGCCACGCCGTCGGCTTCATTCAGTCGAAAGTGGCGTCGCGGCTGCAGACGCGCTTCACGCCGGTCATCACGTTCGTCCTGGATCAGGGCGTGAAGAACAGCATCGAGATCACGCGCCTCATCAACGAGGCGATGGCCCAGACGGCCCCAAGCGTCGAGGCTGGTTCCGCTGACGGAGCAGCGGAAACGCAACCAGCGGATGAAGTCCCTCCGTCGCCAACTAATAGATGGGGTGAGTGAAACGCTTATGCCCACGACGACCAACAAGCAGCGCGTGCTGACGCACCTGTTCACGGTCCTGAAAAAGAGGTACGACCCGCCGGAGCCGGAGGCCCGGCCGGTCATGGAGCAACTCCTCTACGCCGTCTGCCGCGAAGGCGCCACCCGCGAGCAGGCCGACGAGGCGTTCAAGCATTTGCGCGAACGCTTCTTCGACTGGAACGAGGTCCGCGTCAGTTCGGCGCGCGAGATCGAGGAAGTCTTCGCCGGTATGCCCAGCGCCGACGTGAGGGCGCAGCGGGTCGTCGGCCTGCTGCAAGAGGTCTTCGAGACGACTTTCTCCTTCGACCTCGAATCGCTGCAAAAGAAGGGCCTGAAGCAGGCCGCCAAGCAACTGAGCCGATACCAGTCAGCCAACGACTACGCCGTCGCCTGGGTCATCCAGCAAGCGCTAGGTGGCCACGCCATCCCGATCGACCGGGCCAGCCTGCGCGTGCTGCGCCGTCTGGGTCTCCTGGACGACGAGGAAGGCGGCGACGACCTCGAAGCCCTGCGCGCCAGCCTGGAACATCTGATTCCGAAGGCGCGCGGCGCCCTGTTCAACGAACTGGTCAGCGCTCTGGCTCAGGAAATCTGCCAGGTCGAGCCGGACTGTCCCGCCTGCCCGCTCAACGCCGATTGCCCCACGGGCCAGGAGGTCTTGCAGCGCGAGCCGGTCGGGGCGGAACGCGGTATGCGAGTGAAGCCGCGTTGATTTTTGGCGAGCGGGGGGCGTAATCCCCCCCTGGACTTACAGCGGTTAAACACCAGGGGCTTAAGCCCCCCCCTCGCCGGTTTCTTTCGTTTGCAAAAATAAAAGCAAGTGTGTATAATACCGCCCCCGTGAACCCGACGGGGCCGCGACCGCCGGCCCCGCGTACCCACATCCGGAGGTGACCGGGTCATGGCCACGTCCCCGCGAACGCTCCTCGCCCTGACGCTCTTGCTTGCCGCCGTCCCCGCGAATGCCCAGCAGCCGCTGTCGATCGACACGCCGGCCAAGTTCGTGCCGTTGCGCAAGCCGTCGGCCGCAGACCGCAACCGCCGCGAGGCGCGGGAACTATTCGGCGTGGGACTGATGCGCCAGCGTCAAGATCGTCTCGTCGAAGCGCTGCGTCTGCTGGAAGAGGCCCGGCAACTCGACCCGGAAGCGGCGCCGCCCCACAAGGCGTTGACGCCCTTGTACTTGGCCCTCGGCCGCACGGAGGACGCCTTGACCTCCTGCCGCAAGGCGCTCGACGCCGAGCCGGCCGACCACGAAAGCTGGTATCTCTACGCGCGGCAGCTGCGCGACCTCGGCCGGCCGCGCGAAGCGCTCGACGCCTTGACCACTGGGGTCGAATGCCCCAGCGCCAAGGAACGCCTTGACGTCCTGGTGCAAATGCACTTCGACCGGGGAACGCTCTCCGACGAGGCAGGGAAGTTGGATCAGGCGGAAGCGGCGTTTCGGGAGGTCATCAAGATCCTGGTGGATCGCCGCGAAACGCTGCTGGAGAGCAGCCCGTTTCAGGCGGAAACGCTCGACCTGGAAGCGGCCAAGACGTGGGAACGCATCGGCCAGGTGTGCATCAAGGCCAAGCGCCTGGCCGCCGCCGTCGATGCCTTCGTCGCCGCGCGGAAGCTCGACCCGGACCATGCCGGGCGCATCAACATGAACCTCGCCGAAGTGTGCCTGGCGCAGGACCACCCGGCCGACGCGCTGCCGTACCTCGACGAGTACCTCAAGACGCAGCCGCAAGGCCCGCAAGGCTACGAGATGAAGATCGGCATCTTGAAGCGCCTCAACCGCGAGCGCGACGTGCTGCCGATGTTGTGCGCCTATGCCGAGCGCGACGTGCATAATGTCAGTCTGCAACTTTTAGTCGCGCGGCAATTTGGCCGCGAGCGCCAGTGGCGCGAGGCCGAACGCCGCTTCGAAAAGCTCGCCGAGGGGACGCCGACGCCGGAAATCTATCGCGGCCTGTTCGACGTGTACAAAGAGCAGGCCAAGGAATTCGTGCCGGGCGGCGGCCGGCCCATCGCCCGAGCGCTCGACCTGCTCGATCAGGCGTTAGCCGCCGCGACGCCGAAAGACGACGGCGGCCCCGGCGATGAGGCGGCCGCGGCCAAGGCGCGGGCTATGCTCGTCGTCCTCCGCGACGACAAGGAATTCGCCCTGACCCTCGTGCAAGAAGCGGTCGCCAATGTGCGCGACAACCGCCAACGGGCGGTGGCCACCTGGCGCCTTCTGGGCGCGCTGGCCGCGCGGGCCAAGCAACTCGACGCCGCCGAGGAAATCTATCGCGCCTGCCTGACGCGCGTCGGCCGCGCGGGTGAGGCGGAAATTCAGGGCGGCTTGCTCGACGTGCTATCGGAGGCGCGCAAGTACGAGGATGTGGTAAAGTTGTGCAAGGAGGTTTTGAAGAAAGCCGAAAGCGGCCGTGCTCTCTTCCAGGTCAAGCTGGCGTCGGCGCTGGTCCACCTGGGCAAAAGCGACGAAGCCCTTGCCGCCGCCGACGAAGCGGTTAAACTGGCCGACGACCGCAATCGCCTCGCCCTCCGCCGCCTGCGCGTCAGCGTGCTGACGCAGATCGAGCGCTTCGCCGTCGCGGAGAAAGAGTGCCGCGAATTGCTCGATCAGTACAAGGAAGCGGGCGAGGTACGCGATATCCGTTATGCTCTGTCGGGCGTCTATTCGACGGCGAAGGAACACGCGAAGGCGGAAGAGCAGTTGAAGGCGATCCTGGCCGACGACCCGAACGACGCGACGGCCAACAACGACCTCGGCTACATCCTGGCCGACCAGGGCAAGGATCTGGAAGAAGCCGAGCGCATGATCCGCAAGGCCATCGACCTCGACCGCGAGGAAAGGAAGGCTCCCGCCGGCGCCCACCCCGAGGGCGACGGGGACAATGCGGCCTTTCTCGATAGCCTGGGCTGGGTGCTGTTCCGCCGCGGCCACCTGGAAGAAGCGGCCGAATGGCTGCGCAAGGCTTCGGCCCTGCCCGGCGGCAGCGACGACCCCGTGGTCTGGGACCACCTCGGCGACGTCTATCTCGCCACCAAGGATGCGGCCCGCGCCCGCGCCGCCTGGGAGACCGCCGTGCGGCTCTACGAGGCGGAACATCGGCGCAAGCCCGACGATCGGTACAAGGATGTAAAACACAAACTGCGAACCACGAACTGACGACCGAGAGCGATGAACGGGGATGATTCATCGTTGCTCGTTCCAAGGGAGGAGCCATGTCAGGGCATTCCCACTGGGCGACGATCAAGCACAAGAAGGGCGCCATCGACGCCAAGCGCGGCAAGCTGTTCAGCAAGCTGAGCCGCGCCATCATCATCGCCGCCCGCAACGGCGGCGGCGATCCCGAAATGAATTTAAAGCTGCGCTACGCCATCGACAAGGCGCGGCAAGTCAGCATGCCCAAGGAGAACATCGAACGCGCCGTCAAGCGCGGCACCGGCGAAACCGAAGGCATCACCTTCGAGGAACTGACCTACGAAGGCATCGGCCCCGGCGGCGTCGCCTTCTTGGTGGAAGTCCTCACCGACAATCGTAACCGCACCAACGGCGAAATCCGCAAGATCTTCGAGCGCGGCGGCGGCAAGATGGGCAGCGCCGGCAGCGTCTCTTACCTCTTCGAGCGCAAGGGCGTATTCAGCATCGACGCTGCCGGCACCGACGAAGATACGCTCATGGGCATCGTCCTCGACGCCGGCGCCGACGACTTGAAGAACGCCGGCACCGCCTTCGAGGTGACGTCCGACGCGACCGCTTTCAACCACGTGATGGAAGCACTTCAGAAGAACAACATCACGCCGTTGATGGCCGAGATCTGCCAGCTGCCGAAGATGCCCGCGGACGTCGATGCCGAGACCGGCCGCAAGGTGGTCCGCCTCAGCGAAGCGCTGGACGATCACGACGACACGCAGAACGTCTATTCGAGCGCCAATATCTCGGAAGAGATGTTGAGCGAGATTGGTTAACGTCTAAAGACGTGGGGTGCGTCAAGCGACCTCGCGCGGACGCGCCGGAGTCTCTTGACACTCCGGTGCGTCCGCACCGTGCTTGAAATCAAGCCGGCAAGAGTGGGACCGGATAGGAGCGGACGGCCGCGTCTACCGTGACCAACGTCAAACCGTGGTGCAGCGCTTGGGCCACCAGAATTCGGTCGAACGGGTCACGGTGTAGTGCCGGCAGTCTCGCTAATTGCATCATTACTGCCTCTTCGACGGGCAGGGCTTCGATCCGATGCGCTTTCCTTTGAAGTGGCAGGTAATAGGCGGGCGGGGCGGGCAGAGGCAGTCGGTTGAGGGCATACTTGATAACTGCCTCCCATACCGACACGGCGCTCAGGAAAACACGATTGGCCGGATCGCGGATCGTGTCCCGCACACCAATGGACAAGGTCGCGTCGGCGCTGATGTACCAAAGGAAAATGTGCGTGTCGAGCAGCAGCTTCATTGTCCCTCGAAGGCCGAGAGGATATCGTCCGGCAACGGTGCGTCGAAGTCTCTGAGCACGGTAAATTGGCCCGCGCACAGGCCAAAGGGACGTAGCTCGACAGCCGAAACAACGAGCGGCCGTATCTCGGCGAAGCGCTCTTCATCGCGCAAAACGACGAGAACTTCGCCGGCCGCAACGCGCTGGAGGAAAGCACGGGGGTCGCTAATGATATCGGCAGTGGTGATGGTTCCCATGCCTTGACTATAGCGGCCTGCCGTCACAGTGAGAAGATTTCTCTCCGCTGCCCCCTACCGAAATTTCAACCGCCGGCCTTCCGCGACACGCTAATCCTCCCGCCGCTTCCCTCCTCGATGACGCCAATCCACGCCGCCCCTTGCACCCCTTTCGCCGCCAGCGCTTCCAGAAGCGCCGGCACGCGATCCGCCGGCAGCGACACCAGCAAGCCGCCCGAGGTCTGTGCGTCGCATAACACCAATTGTTCCTCCTTGGTGATATCGGCGTCGTAGCCGACCCAGTCGTTGAGGAAGCGCCAGTTGGCGTGCGTGCCACCGGGAGCGATGCCCGCGCGGACGTATTCCCAGGCGGGGGCGAGGACCGGCACGCGCTCCAGCCAGAGGCGGGCCGTCACCTTGCTCGCGGACGTGATGTTGCGCAGGTGGCCGAGCAAACCGAAGCCGGTGATGTCGGTCAGGGCGTGGGCGCCGACGGCGATGATCGCCTCGGCGGCCGCCCGGTTGAGCGTCGTCATCACCTTTAAGGCAAGGTCGATGGCGCCGAGGCGGTCTTCGTTGTTCTTGGCGGCGGTGGTGATGATGCCGAGGCCGATCGGCTTGGTCAGTACCAGGGCGTCGCCGGCTCTGGCGCCGGCGTTGTCGAGGATCTTGTCGGGGTGGACGGTGCCGACGACGGCGAGGCCGAAGATCGGTTCGTCGGTCTTGATGGTATGGCCGCCGACGATGTCGATGCCCGCTTCGCGCGCTTTGTCGGCGGCGCCGCGGAGGATGTCGCCCAGCGCCTCGACCGGCAGCGTGGCGTCGGGGAAACCGACGAGGTTGAGCGCCGTCAACGGCTTGCCGCCCATCGCGTAAACGTCGCTCAAGGCGTTGGTCGCCGCGACGGCGCCGAAGTCGTAAGGCCGATCGACGATGGGCGTGAAGAAGTCGGTGGTGAGGACGAGGGCGAGGTCGTCGTTGATCTTGTAGACGGCGGCGTCGTCGGCGGTGGAACTGCCCACCAGAACGTTGGGATCGACGATGGCGGGCAATTGCCCCAGCAACGGCAGCAGGTAGCCGGGCGGCTGCTTGGAGGCGCAGCCGGCGCGCTTGGCCATCTGAGTCAGGCGAATGGGTTCCGCTTCGGACATGACGCACGCTCCTGTCGTCGGACGCGGGGAGGGAAAGTTATCTGGACTATCTTACGGAATGGGACCATCGCCCGTTTCCCGCGCCGGCGGCGCTTTTCTTCTTGGCGCGTCCCCGCGCCAGGCGGTGTAATGAACGGGTCAAAGGCGTTCGCCGTTCTCTCGCTGTCGAATGAGTGCCGACTATGAATCGATGTGTCTTGTTTCTCGTGCTTTGCATGGCCGGCTGCGTGGGCGCCGACAATCTGCCGCCGGCCAAGGAAGTGACGACGAACAGCGGTTTGAAGTATCAAGATCTGAAGGCCGGCACCGGGGAGCCGGCGCGGTCGGGCGATTACGTCACGGTCCACTACGTCGGCATGTTGGCCGACGGCAAGGAATTCGACAGCAGCGTCAAGCACGGCAAGCCATTCAGCTTCATGATCGATAAAGATCAGGTGATAAAAGGCTGGCACGAAGGGCTGGTCGGCATGAAGGCCGGCGGCAAGCGGCGGCTGACGATCCCGCCTCAGCTGGCTTACGGTTCCGAGGGCAGCCGCGGCGCCATTCCGCCCAACGCCACGCTTACGTTCGATATCGAATTGCTCAAAATTGAATAAAGATCGCCGCCTCGCCCCTCTTTCCCGTGAGCCGCCGGAGACCATCGCAATGGGCACCGACCAGGCTACCCTCGTATTGGCGTCCCTGCTGCGTTCGCCGCGTCGCTTTCAGAGCTTCGACCTCAGCGGCACGGCCAAGCAGCTGGTATTCGCCCTGGAAAAGGCGCTCGAGGACTACGAGCATCGAAACCGGGCACCCGATCCCCCATTGGCCCTGGCCGCGTTGAACGGGGCCTATGCGTTGCTCAGCGCCTCGCCTCCGCCCGCCAAAGCCGAGGCGCTGACCAGCCGCAAACATCCGGTATTGGTCGCGGTCGATCGGGAAGATCGGTCGGCCGAGGTCGCTGCCTGGCATGGGCTGCTGGCCGAGGCGGCGGAGCGCTGATAAACCGTGGAAACGCTTGCGGGAAGCGGCCCCGCGCAGCCCGAGGCGCAACCATGACCGATAGCGCTGGCTTGAGCGACTTGCTCCTTCGCTGGCAGGAAGGCCGGGAGCGGGGCCAAGATCGCGCCCCCGAGGAATGGTGCGCCGGCCGTCCCGAACTGGTCGAGGAATTTCGGCGGCGAGCCGCGGCGCTCGCGTCGATGGAACGCCGCCTGGGAATCGGCGTGTCTGCTCAAGAGGAGGAGGCGGCCGAGATGCCGGTCGTGCCCGGCTATGAAATCCTCGGCCTACTCGGCCGGGGCGGCATGGGCGTCGTCTACCGCGCCCGCCAACGGGGGCTGACGCGCGTCGTCGCCCTGAAAATGCTGCTCGATGGTCCGCACGCGACGGCCGCGCAGCGGTCGCGCTTCCGCGCGGAAGCGGAAGCCGTCGCCCGCTTGCAACATCCGAATATCGTCGCCATTGACGACGTCGGCGACGCGGACGGCCGCCCCTTCTTCACGATGGAATTGCTCGATGGCGGCAGCCTGGCGGAGAAGCTGGCGCGCGGCCCCCTCCCCGTAGACGAAGCGCTAACTCTCTTGCTCTCATTGGCCCAAGCGATGGAGGCCGCGCATCGGCGCGGCGTCGTCCACCGCGATTTGAAGCCGAGCAATCTATTGTTCGCCAGCGACGGCATGCCGAAGGTCGCCGACTTCGGCCTGGCCAAATGCCTCGACGGCGGCACTCGGCACACCCGCAGCGGCACCGTGCTGGGCACGCCCGGCTCCCTTGCCCCCGAGCAAGCTGACGGGCAGAACCATGCCGTCGGGCCGACGGCGGACGTGTGGGCGCTGGGCGCCATCCTCTACGAAACGCTGACCAACCGGCCGCCGTTTCGCGGTGAAACCGTGCTGGGCACGCTCCTGGCCGTGCTGTCAAACGAGCCGCCGCCGCTCCGTCGCCTGCGGCCGCAAGTGCCGCGCGATCTGGAATCGATCTGCCTTAAATGCCTGGCGAAACGCCCCGAACGACGCTACGCCAGCGCCGCCGCCCTGGCCGACGATTTGCAGCGGCATCGACGCGGGCAAGCGATTCGCGCCCGCCGCGCCGGCGTCTTCAAGAGTCGCCCGCGTTGGATCGCCCTGGGCATGGCGCTGCTGGCCAGCGTCGCGGCCCTGGCTTTCCTGGGGATGCGCGAGGACGACGCCGCGCGGCGCTCGCGGCGCGCCGCCGTCGAGTTGGCCCCACGGGTGCGGCACATCTTGCACAAGAACTGCCGCGAGTGCCACGGTGAAGACCGGGCTGAGCGAGGCTTGCACGTCCTCGATTACGGCCAGCTGATCGACCCGCGGCGCCACCTGGTCGTGCCCGGCGCGGCCGACGAGTCGCGGCTCTTCCAGCGCATCCGCGACGAATCGATGCCGCCGCCGGAAGCCGAGGAGTTGCCGCGCGTCTCTTTGGAAGAGTTGCAAATCCTCGAAGAGTGGATCGCGGGCGGAGCGCCGCCCTTTCCCGAAAGCGGTTCGATGTCGTCCGCGATCGCTGCCACGGAGCTTTCCGCGCAGGTGAAGGAGATTTTCGCGGCCGAGTGTTATGGCTGCCATCGGCACACGAACGCGCGCGGCGGCATCAAGATCATGAATTATGACCTGCTCGTGAACCAGCGCAAGGTCGTGGTGCCGGGCAAGCCTGACGAGTCGGAGTTGTATCGCTTGCTCGTCGGCCATCAGGATCCGCCCATGCCGCCGCGGCCGATACCGCGTTTGGACGCCCGCCACGTCGAGACGGTGCGCCGCTGGATCGAGGATGCAGCGGCGCCGTTTCCGCGCACGCGGTAGCGTCCCGGAAGGTTAGCGACGCTTCGCACAAGCGTTCCGTCACGTCGCCCCCGCCAGCGTCCGGCCGACGATCTCCCTCGCTTCGCTGACGATGGCATCCAGGTGCTTCTGGTCCTTGAAGCTCTCGGCGTAAATCTTGTAGACGTTCTCGGTCCCCGACGGCCGGGCGGCGAACCAGCCGCTGGCCGTCGTCACCTTCAACCCGCCGATGGCCGCGTCGTTTCCCGGAGCGCGCGTCAGCTTGGCGGTGATGGCCTCGCCTGCCAGCTGCTTGTCCGTGACCGCCTCGGGCGACAGGTTCTTCAGCGCCGTCTTTTGCGCCGGCGTGGCCGGCGCGTCGATGCGCGTGTAGAGCGGATCGCCGTATTGGGCCGTCAATTCGCGGTAATGCTCGCCGGGATCCTTGCCAGTGCGGGCCATGATCTCGGCGGCCAACAGGTCCATGATCGGCCCGTCTTTATCCGTGGTCCAGACGCTGCCGTCGCGGCGCAGGAAGCTGGCGCCGGCGCTCTCCTCGCCGCCGAAGCAGCAGCTGCCGTCGAAGAGGCCGGGCGCGAACCACTTGAAGCCGACCGGCACTTCCATCAGTTTGCGATTTTGGCCATTGACGACACGGTCGATCATGCCGCTGCTGACGAGCGTCTTTCCGACGGCCGCGGAGGTGGGCCATTGCGGGCGATGGGTCAGCAAGTAGCGGATGGCCACGGCGAGAAAGTGATTCGGGTTCATCAGCCCGGCCGACGGCGTGACGATGCCGTGCCGGTCGCTGTCGGGATCGTTGCCGAACGCCACCTGAAAGCGATCCTTCAAGTGGACGAGGTTGGCCATCGCATAGGGGCTGGAGCAATCCATGCGAATTTTGCCGTCGTGATCGACCGTCATGAAGGCGAAGCGGGGATCGACGACTGGGTTGACCACCTCGACGTTCAAGCCATAGCGGGCATTGATCGGCTCCCAGTAATGGACCGCCGCGCCGCCGAGCGGATCGACGCCCAGCTTCAAATTCGCCGTGCGGATGGCGTCCATGTCGATGACGAATTGCAAGTCCTCGACATAGGGAGCGACGAAATCGTGGGCGCGCGTCGTGGATGCCTTGGCAGCGCGCTCGAAGGGGACGCGCTTGACCTCGCGGTTGCCGCCGCGCAAGAGGGCGTTGGCGCGGTCCTGAATCCAGGTGGTAACGTCGGTGTCGGCGGGACCGCCGTTGGGAGGGTTGTACTTGAAGCCGCCGTCGCCGGGCGGATTGTGCGACGGCGTGATGACGATGCCGTCGCCGAGGGCAGTTTTGCTCTCGCGATTGTAGCGCAGGATGGCGAAAGAAATGACGGGCGTGGGGGTGATGCCGTCGTTTTTTTGGATGAACGTCTCGATGCCATTGGCGGCCAGCACTTCGAGAGCGGTGCGTTCGGCGGGACCGCTGAGGGCGTGGGTGTCCTTGCCCATGAACAGCGGGCCGGTGATGCTTTTGCTAGCCCGGTATTCGCAAATGGCCTGCGTGATGGCCAGGATGTGCGCTTCGGTGAAGGTGGCGTCGGCCGAACTGCCGCGGTGGCCGCTGGTGCCAAAAGCAACGCGCTGCTGCGGGTCGTCGAGGTTCGGCGTCTTGTCGTAGTAATCGCGGGTGAGGCGATCGACGTCGATGAGCAATTCCGGGGGGGCCGGTTTGCCGGCCAGCGGGGAGACTGCCATGCCGATGCCTCCTCGGTCGCGTGGCGAGCGGGGGGGGCGTAAGCCTCCCGTGGATTTCGCTCGGAGAACCGCGGGGCGCTTACGCCCCCGCTCGCCTTATAAATCGTTCGTGTTACTTTGCCTTCTCGAACAGATCGACCCACTTGCGGTATAGCGCGGCGATCTCGCCAACGGCCGTCTCGCGCGTGGTCTTCTTGGCGAGGAAGCTGACGAGCGGATCCCAGAAGGTGGTACGGCCGACCGCGAAGCCGATGAAGCCGGGGACCGCCGCCGCCGTCGTCAGCCACTCGACGACCTTCTTGTCGTCCTCGCCGCGGCCGAGGATGATGCAGCCTACCTGATCGCGGCCGCCGCGCCGCGCCGCCGTCACCATCTTCGCGCAATCTTCTTTGCGATCCAGCCCCTCGATCTTCCAGACGTCGGCCTCGACCCCGGCGTCCTGCATTTCGTGGATGGAACGCACCATCAGCGACGGCCGCAGTTCCAGGTCGTACGCCTTCTTGTCGCCCTTGAACTTTTCCAGCTGTGCCGGTTCGGCGGGCACGAGCAACTCAAACATAAACAGCCGTTTATGCGAGTGCAGGAAGTCGGACAGCTGCTTCAGCCGCGCGGCCTGGCGCTGGTTGAGTACCTTTTCGCCGTCGGGGTTGTAGCGGACCAGCACCTTGCAGAAGGTGGGGTTGAAGGCCTCGATGTGTTTGCCGAAGTCGGCGCCGTACTCGAAGTCGAACTCGTCCTGGCCGCTCTTCTCGGCGGGGCAGGAGGTGGAGTAGCCGTTGGCGGCGGCGTCGCGCAGGATGGCGGCGCCGAACTGTTCGTCTACGAGAATGCCGGCCTTGGCCTTGGGCACGCCGCCCGCGATGGCCGCCTTGAAGGCGTCGTAGATCACCTGCTTGGCGGCGGCGATCTCGGCGGTTTGCGCTTCCGTCAGGGTGCCCTTCCAGCCGAACATCTTCGATTGAAAGGAGCCGCGATGGTCGAACGGCAGGATATACAGGGGCTTGTCGTAGCCGATAGCCATGATGAGGTCTCCGTGGGGTTCGTGGAGCGACCGGATGCGTTCCGAGGGCATTCTATTTACGGGAGGAATCTTGGCGCCCCTCTTCGGGGCGTCCGGTTCCATCTCAGCCATTCGGACATAGAATCTCGTGAGACAAACTCTCCTAGCGAATCGCGTACCCTCCGGAAAGGAGAACGGCATGTCTGCCAACCCTTTATTTCGCCGCTTCGGCGCTTGGAGCGCGTTGGCCTGCGGCCTGGCGATCCTCGCCGGTTGCGGCCAGCGCAATGCCTACGTCCCGCCGCCCCCCTCGGAGGTAACGGTCGCCGTCGCCGTGCAAAAGCCGGTCACGGAATACGTCGATTTCACCGGCACCACGCGGGCCAGCGAGGAGGTTAAGGTCCGCTCGCGCGTCCAGGGCTACCTGTACGACATCCACTTTCAGGACGGCGGCGACGTGCGGCAGGGCGATCTGCTGTTCACCATCGACCAGCGGCCCTATCAGGCCAAGTACGATCAGGCCAAGGCCGACGTCGATAGCCGCAAGGCCTTCGCGGGCCGCGCCAAGTCCATCTACGCGCGCACCCAAAAATTGTTGAGCACGGGCGCCTCGACCAAGGAGGACGTGGACAAGGAGAAAGGCGACTGGGAAGTGGCCCTGGCCGACGTGGCCGTGGCCGACGCCAAGATGCGCGAGGCCAAGCTCAACCTCGACTTCACGGAAGTGCGCGCCCCGATCAGCGGCCATATCGGCCGGCGCGAGGTGGACATCGGCAACCTGATCACCGCCGACAATACTATCCTTACCACCATCGCCCAATACAACCCGATGTACGTCTACTTCACCGTCAGCGAGCAGGACCACCTCAACTACCTCAAGCGCGTCCGCGAACATACGCCCGGCACCCTGGAGGAGTTCTCGAAACAACCGCCTCCGGCCCTCGCGGCCGGCGCCGTCGCCTTGCCCGCTTTCAATCCTTGGGGGAAGCTGTCGGCCCTCGGCGTCGTGAAGCTGTTGTCGCCGCGCTACCCCGTCGAAATGGGCCTGGCCAATGAGAAGGGCTATCCCCATCGCGGCGTCATCGACTTTGCCGATGTCACCGTGGACCCTGGCACCGGCACCCTGCTTCTCCGCGGCATCTTCGACAACCCGCAACCGTATTACCTGGCCCCGGGACTTTTCGCCCGCGTGCGCGTGCCCATCAGCAGCAGTGCCAAAGCGTTGCTCGTCCCCGAGCGTGCCCTGTCGGCCGACCAGCAGGGTCGTTACCTGCTGCTCGTCAACAAGGAGGACGTCGTCGTCCGCCAGTCGGTCCAGGTCGGCTCCCAGGTGGAGAACATGCGCGTCATTACCGAAGGTCTGAAACCGGGAGAGCGCTTCGTGGTTGATGGCCTGCAACGCGCCCGGCCCGACGCGAAAGTCAAGCCGACGATGGCAAAGTAAGGCGACCCATCACGGCCGTCTCGCCTTACTCTTACCGAGGATGCACCCGCATGTTCTCGAAATTTTTCATCGACCGGCCCATCGCCGCGAACATCATCGCGCTCGTGACCGTTCTCTTCGGCATCGTCACGCTGCTCCGGCTACCCGTGGAGCAATACCCGCAGATCACGCCGCCGACCGTCAAGGTGACGACCAATTATCCCGGCGCCAGTGCCGAGGTGGTCGCCAAGACGGTGGCCGCCCCGATCGAGCAACAGGTCAACGGCGTCGAGAAGATGCTGTACATGTCCTCGACTTCGGCGAGCGACGGTTCCTACGCGCTGACGATCACCTTCGCCGTCGGCACCAACGTCGATATGGCGCAAGTGCTGGTGCAAAACCGCGTGCAGATCGCCGACCCGCAGCTGCCCGAGGAGGTCAAACGCCAGGGGGTGACGACCAAGAAGCAATCGACGGCCATCATCCTCTTCGTCACCCTGATCGCTACCGAGGAGGGGATCGCGCAGGGCATCGACAGCCTGACCTTGAGCAACTATGCCACCACCGACATCCGCGATTCCTTGAGCCGCATCCCCGGCGTCGGCGACGTCAACGTCATCGGCAGCGCCAATTACAGCATGCGCCTGTGGCTCGACCCGGAGAAACTGAAGGCACGCAACCTGACGACCGAGGACGTGATCCGCGCCGTGCAGGAGCAAAACGTGCAGGTGGCGGCCGGGCAAGTCGGCCAACCCCCCGGCGCTGGTTCGCAGAGCTTCCAGTACACCATCAACGCCCTGGGGCGCCTGACGACCGAGAAGGAATTCGCGGACATCATCGTCAAAAACACAAACGACTTATCGGCGCGCATCACCCGCGTCCGGGACGTCGGCACGGTCGTCCTCGGCGGCCAGACCTACGACCAGTATTTCAAGCAAAACAACGTGCCCGCCGCCGGCATCGCCGTCTACCAATTGCCCGGCGCTAACGCCCTCGACGTCGCCGACCGCGTCCGCAAGGAAATGGAAAAGCTCAAAGATTCCTTTCCCAAAGGCGTCAAGTACGACATCCCCTTCGACACCACCAAGTTCGTCAGCGCCTCGATCCACGAGGTCTACATGACGCTCATCGAGGCCGGCGTGCTGGTGTTGATCGTCATTCTCGTCTTCCTGCAAGACTGGCGCGCCGTACTCATCCCGGCGACGACGGTGCCGGTAACGATCATCGGCGCCTTCGCCGCCATGCTGGCGCTCGGTTTCACCATTAACATGCTGACGCTGTTCGGCCTCATCCTGGCCATCGGCATCGTCGTGGACGACGCCATCCTCATCGTCGAAAGCGCGGCGCACAACATGGAGGCCGGCCTGTCGGCCCACGACGCCACCATCAAGACGATGGACGAATTGCTCGGCCCGATCCTCGGCATCACGCTCGTGCTGTCGGCGGTCTTCTTGCCCAGCGTCTTCATGAGCGGCATCACGGGCCAGCTGTATCAGCAGTTCGCGCTGACGATCGCGGCCACCGCGCTTATCAGCGCCATCAACGCCTTGACGCTCAAGCCGGCCCAGTCCGCCAGCTACTTGCGGCCGCCCTCGGGTAAGCCGAAGAACTGGTTCTTCCGCGCCTTCAACGCCGCCTATGGCCGCGTCGAAGGCTGGTATTCCGCCAGCGTCCGTTGGCTCGTCCATCAACCAATACCGACCATGGCGCTGTTCGTGGCTCTCGCTGGCCTGACGGCCTGGGGGTTCGTATCGCTGCCGACCGGCTTCTTGCCGACCGAGGATCAGGGGTACATCATCGTCAGCGCGCAGCTGCCCGATGCCGCTTCGCAATCGCGCGCTCAAGCGGTATCCCAAAAGTTGAACGTCATCTTGAAAGAGACGCCGGGCGTGGCCGACGTGACCACCGTTGGCGGCAACAACATCTTCGAAGGCACCACCGCCTCGAACTCGATTACCTTTTACGTCGTCTTCAAGGACTGGGGCAAACGCGGTCCCGGCGAGAGCCAGAAGAAAATCCTGGACCACCTGCATGAGGAATTCAACAAGATCCCCGAGGCGACCGTGATCGCCTTTCCCCCGCCGGCCATTCAAGGCTTAGGCGTCAGCGGCGGCTTTCAGATGCAGATCCTCGACAAAGGCGTCGGCCTGGAAACCCTGGGCAAGGTCACCGAGGAAATGGTGCAAGCCGGCAACGCCCAGTCCGATCTGCGCGGCCTGAACTCGCCGTTCAGCCCCGGCGTGCCGCAGCTGTTCGTCGATATCGACCGCACCAAGGTCAAGTCGCTCGACCTGTCGCTCGGTTCCGTCTTCAACACCTTGCAGTCGTACCTCGGCTCGGCGTACGTCAACGACTTCAACAAGTTTGGCCGCACCTGGCAGGTGCGCGTCCAGGCCGACGCCCGCTTCCGCGAGAAACCCGAGGACATCCGCAACCTCGAAGTCCGCAACAACGCCGGGAAAATGGTGCCGCTCGATACGCTCTTGAAAGTAGAAGAACGCCTCGGCCCGCAGACGGTCACGCGCTACAACTTGTTCCAAACGGCGTCGATCACCGGGCAGGCGAAACCCGGCGTCAGTTCGGGCCAGGCAATGAATCTCATGGAACAAATGGCCAACGAAAAATTGCCGGCGCGGATGAACTTCGACTGGACCGGCATGTCGTTCCAAGAGAAGCTGGTCGGCTCCGAGGCGATTTACATCTTCGCCCTGGCGGTCGTCCTCGTTTACGCCGTGCTGTGCGCCCAGTACGAAAGCTGGACCAGTCCGATGGCCGTCATTCTCGTGGTGCCGTTGGCCCTGCTCGGCACGGTGACGGCCGTCGCGGCGCGCGGCATGGACGTCAACGTCTACACGCAGATCGGCATCGTGCTGATCATCGCCCTCGCCAGCAAGAACGCCATTCTCATCGTCGAAGTGGCGCGCGAACTGCGCGAACACGGCAAGAGCATCACCGACGCCGCCGCCGAGGCGGCCCGGCTGCGCTTCCGGCCCATCCTCATGACCTCGTTCGCCTTCATTCTCGGCGTGGTGCCGCTGGTACGCGCCGAGGGCGCCGGCGCCGCCAGCCGCCAGGCGTTGGGCACGGCCGTCTTTGGCGGCATGATCGCGTCCACGGTCCTCGCCGTCTTTTTCGTGCCGGTCTTTTACGTCGTCATGCAGCGCTTCAGCGAGTGGTGGAGCGGGCCGGTCAAGCCGAAAGTGGCCGTCGAGGCGAATGGCGCGGCAGCGAAGGAAGTGGTACACGGATAGCGCGGGGGGCATCGAGAATAGCTTGGCGAGGGGGGGGGGGGGGGGGGGGGGGGGGGGGGGG
>JBBSES010000005.1:0-23165 GCA_038239465.1 Gemmatales bacterium | reverse complement strand
CCCCCCCCCCCGCCACGACGCTCGCCAAAGTAAGGCTGATGGGTGTTTCAGCGAGCCTTCCGCATATGAACCGTATTACCGCGAGAATTGTACGAAACCTCGCCCATGTAATGGCGCATGAGCATCAGCCCGCGGCCGCAACAGCGTTCCAGGTTTTCGGGAGCCGTCGGGTCGGGCACTTCCGAAGGATCGAAGCCGGCGCCTTCGTCGGCGACGACGATCTCGACGTGTTCGGCGCGGACGTGATAGCTGACTTGCACGCTCTTGGAGCGGTCCAGCTGATTGCCGTGCTTGATGGCGTTGACGAGGGCTTCCTCGAGCGCGAGCTTGATGCCGAAGATCTCTTTCTCGCTGTAGGCGTGGGCCTTCAGCGCTTCCTCAATCTCGTCGTGGACGCGCCGCGCCTCGGCCGGATCGCTGGGGATGCACAATTCCGTGGGGGACGAGAGACGCGAAGCCTTGGCCGGGCCGCGAGTGACGAGTGGCATCATCCTGATAGGCCTCCAGGTACTGGTCGCGGGCGGGGCGATCAGGGGGTGAAGGAAAACCGCCGATACGCCAGGCCGAAGGAGTCTTCGGCTTCCAGAGGGCGAAAGGACTACCTCGAGGCGAGAATTGCCGGCAGGTGCGATCCATCCCACCCGTTGAGAAACACGACGGCCACGCAGGCTCAAAACGCCTGCAGCGCGGCCTGTTCTTCCTTGTGAATGTTGAAGAGCTTGTTCAGCTTGGTGATCTCGAAGACCTCGTAGATTTGCGGGTCGATATTGCACAAGATCAGGCGGCCACCGGCGGCTTGCAGCTTCTTGTTGAGCGTGATGAGTTTGCCGAGCGCGGCGCTGGAGAGGTACTCGACGTTGCCGAAGTTGAGCAGGACTTTACGGCGACCTGCCTCATCGACCAGACTGAAGAGTTGCTCGCCGATGACCTGGATATTTTGCTCGTCGAGGATTTTGCGGTCGGTGAAATTGACGACGGTCACGTCGCCGATGTCTTCGACTTCCAGGCGCCGGCGGCGCGGTTGCGACGTCATGAGAGCCACTCCTTCCACTGCCCGAGGGCCGGCAGAATGGTTTGCCCGTGGGGATAGGCCGGCCGGGGTCAGATCGGATCGGGGAACACTTCTTGACTTTAGACGGATCGAAAGCGATGTCAAGCACTTTCCGGCCATTTCGACGCGCCGGCGGCGCCTGGGCGAATGCAGCCCCGCACCTCCGCGAACGGGGCTGCCCAGGGTGGCGCGGAAGCGCAAGAAAAAAGAGTGCCATGCTCCAATGGGGCAAACCGCTATCTACGGACGGTGGACGCCACCGGCGAATACGGCTTCAAAAACGGAGTCCAGAAATACCGGACAGGACTCCACGAGCCTGCCTCTCTCGCTTTATCGATCACCGTTTCGCCATACTGGTATATCAGGGGAGCGACCCCACGGTGCCGTATCAGGCGTTGGTGATCCGAGAGAGCGGCATGCTTTGTTAAGGGTTTGCCCCTTGGGGACAATAGGCGTTCTCGGCTCGCGGACCTGAAGCGGTGGAGGTCTGGGCGGCGCCTTTGCGGACCAATCGCTGACAGGTCGGTGTCATCGGTCTTGTTGCCGGGATCGACGGGCTGGCGATACTGCTTGGCGACGAAGGGATGCAGGATGCGCGTTTCGAAGCCGGCGCTGTGGCGCGTTTGTTATTGGCCAGCTAAGAATTCCGGGGGGGGAAGGGGACATCGTAGATTAATCCCCACAATTTCCGATGCGTAGTTCTGATTTCCGCTACGGTTCCCCTTTCGTGCGCGACTCCTGTTCGCCAAAGGCCGACCCTCGCCGCCAAACGCCCACCCTCCTCGCGACACCCCCCTTGGCGGGGGCGTCAATGCTATCAGAAACCTCGGCAGCAAGGAACGAGCGGGCATTATTCACGCCGACACCGCCGGTCGCAAAAATTCGAGTTTTTCCTTGACAACTCAGCTTTAGCGCCTTATGAACAAATAGACAGCAGAGAGTATCTGTTCTATCCCCACCCCTTTTCGAGAGGAAGCATCCATGCGGCGCCTTCGTGGAGCGATCTGCCTGCTGGCGTTGGCCTTGCTCGTCAGCGGCGGCCTGCACGCCGAGGACAAGAAAGACGCCAAGGTCAAGGGCTTTCTGCCGGCCAACTGGGCGAAATTGGGACTTACCGACGAGCAGAAGCAGAAGGTCTATAAGGCCCAGGCGGAACACAAGGAAAAGATCGCCGAGTTGCAGAAGCAGATCGACGAACTGAAGACGAAGGAAAAGGCCGACCTGGAGAAGCTCCTCACCGACGAGCAGAAGAAGCGCCTCAAGGATATCCTCGCGGGCAAAGCCCCGGCCGAAGAGAAGAAGCCGGAAGAGAAGAAGACCGAAGAAAAGAAGCCGTAGTTCTTCTCGGCCCCTCTACTCACGCAGGCCGCGCCCGGTTCCCATGAGCCGAGCGCGGCCTGCGTCGGTTTGCGCCTTGGCTGACGGGATAGGGGTTCCCCCCTCAACCATGAGCATCAACGGAGCTTGCAATCGCGCCCGCCCGCCGCATACGATCCATTGCATGAACGAGCAGACCACTACTGAAAACGCCGAACTGACGGCCAAGATCGCTCGCCTCGTCGAGGAACGCGGCTGGAACCAGCAGGATTTCGCCCGCATCGCTAGCCTCAATCTCCAAACGGTGCGGCAAATCCTGCATCCCACCGGCACGCGCAAGCTGCGCAACGCCACCATCGGCAACATCGCCCGCGCCCTCGGGTTGACGGTCCACGAACTGCGCGGTTGGCCGTTGGAGCGCCTGTTGCCGCGCATGACCCAGCCGCGGCCGCCATTGCCCGCCGACGCCGAGGAAGCGGCCCGCCATCGCCTCTACGAAGAAGCGACGCAGCCGGAATTGCGCGCCTGGCTCGACCGTCATCCCGACCGCGGCCGCGAACTGACCGAAGGCGAACTGGAAGAACTGCTCTCGCTGCAGGGGACCGGCGGCCCGCTGACGAGCCTGGGCGTCGAGCATTACGTCAAGCAGATCGAGCGCAAACGCCGGCTGTTCGCGCAAATCCACGTCATCGCCGGCACGGAATACATCGACGTGTTGGAAAAGCTGGTCGAACTGATGTACCACAAGGTGCAGCCGTACCGGGATCGGCTCTGATCTCGTGGAACTACGACGAAACCTCGGCCGGCGACCGCGAACTCTCTTGTCCGTCGGCGTCCTTATCCGCCCGCAGCGCGCGAATCAACGCCGGCACCGTTTCAAAAAGGTCGCCGACCACCGGGAAGACGCGGGGCCGAGGTTGGCGTTGATTGAGGGTCATGATCGGCGCTTCTGGGTCGCGGTTGAAGGCCAGGATGGTCGCGCCGCTGCCGATGTATGCGAGATGCTGCGGTGCCCCGCTGACGCCGATGGCGAGCAGCAGGCGCGGACTGACGCTGACCCCGGACTGGCCGATCTGCCGGTCGGCCGGCAGCAGGTGCAGTTCTTCCGTCACCTTGCGCGAGCCGACGATGACCAGATCTCGGGGACCAAGATCGCGTAATGCCTTTTCCAGCGGCTCGATAACGGTTTCGTAGCCGTCGCGGTTGCCGACGCCGAAGCCGACATCGAGGATGAAGGCGGCGTCGGACAGGCGGACCAACCCGGTGGCGGCTTTCACTTCTTCCAACAATCGTCGAATGTCGGCCTGGCTATAGAAGCGATCCAGAGACGGCGTCCAGCGCCGCAGCTGGCCTTCGTGGAGCGCGCCGGGATGGAACGGCTTCAAGCGGCTCAGGGCGGTGGAACGGTTGTCCATCATCTCCGCCTCGGCCGTCAGGGTGAGGAAGGTGGCGGCGTCGGCGTCGGCGTCGAGATATTGACGGGCGGTCAGTTTGCCTCTCGCCTGGTTCGTTTCCAGCAGGAGCTTGTCGCCCTCGAAGGCGAGGCGGCGGATGCGTTGCACGACTCGCGTGCCGGCGGGAGAGCGGCCGGCGAGGGCCGCGAAGGCCGTTTCGGTCCACGGTTCGCCGACGAGAATGCGCGGCGTTTCATCGCTGGGCCAGCAGGCTTGCAGGGCGCGGCCGCGCGCTTCCGGGTCGGCTTCGGCGTCGCCCAGCACCAGCAGTACCACGTCGCCGCGGAACGAGGCCCGCGCCTGGGCGGCGGCCCGACGTTGGGCCTCTTCTTCGGGGGGGACGACGAGTACGGCGCCGACCTCGATTCCTTCCAGGTCGGCCAGGAAGCGCGCGGCGCGCAACGTGGGGCCGGCCGTCGTTTGCAAGCGGCCGTCGCTTTCCGCGGCAATCACGGCGGCGGCACGTCCGGCCAGCGTCCGCAATCCTGGCACCGCCTCGAAGTCTCCTTCCAGGGGATGTACCGGCACGGCCGCGCCGCCGCGAAGTCCCAGTTCATCGAGAACGCGCAAAGCGGCTTCGTCGGCGCTGAGGGCCGCGGTCGGCTCGTCGCCCGGCGCCGCGTCGGCGCCCGCTCTGGCGGCGTAGCGCACCGGCCGGGTAGGGATTTTCTTCGGCCAGCGCTCGACCTCCACGACTTTCGATAGGTGGCCGAGGTAGCCGTCCGTGGTGAAGTCACGCAGAGGCAAACCGGCCTCGATGCCCACGGCCGCCGGTAGAGCGCGGAGACGCCGCCGGCTATCGCCGCCGACGAGCCAAGCATTCGACTCATGGTTGTTGACGCGCACCGCCAGCGCGGCGGCCGTGCCGACGAAGGGCACGTCGAGCGCCGCGGCGGTGAGTCGGCCGACCGTGCCTTCCTCGGCACTGGCCGCCCCCGCCCCCGTCAAGATCAGGTCGAAGCGCTGGCCCGAACGCAGCACCAGCGCCAGCGCCGCCGCGGCGCCATCCGCGGCCACCGCGTCGGTCTCGGGAACGAGGAGACGCACGCGGTCGGCGCCGAGACTGAGGACTTCGCGCAACGCGGAAGCGGCGGCGCGCGGGGCAACGGCGGCGACCTGAATCGACACCGTTGCTTCGGCATCGTCGCGCAGGCGCAGGGCCGTTTCCAAAGCGGCGCGGTCGGCTTCGCTCAGGGTCCAGTGCGGTTCCCACAGTTTACCGTCCTGCACGCGCGGCTGCGGCACCTCGGCGGCGCTCGGCTCAACCACGACCAGGATGAATAACGGCCGGTCAACGCTACTCGTCGGCCGGGGGATCGACGGGGTCGCCGCCGGCTCGAAGAGGAGGTTGGCGGCGCGGACCTCGGGGGCATAGTAACCGCGGCGCAGCGTCGTCAGTTCCTCGTCGAAGCGGCGCAAGCGATCGCGCGTCTCGGAAGCGCAACGGGCCAGCGCGCGCCGGCCGAGGTCGATGCCGGCCATCCACGGGCTGACGGCCTGGCCATCGTTCGCCATTTCCTGGCGGCTCAGCCAGGCGAGTCGGCCCAGCGTACTGTCGGCGGCCTTGAGCCAGGCGACCGCTTCGGAAAGCAGGAAGCAGTTGGCTTGCAGATTGGGGTTCTGCCATAGCTCTTGCCCGAAGAGGCCGACGGCGGCCGTCAGTCGTTGTCGGGCCTGGCCGCGCAAGGTTTCCACCTCCAGCGCCTCGCGGCTGGCGTGGGCCGATTTCTTGTCGTCGCCCGCCTTGCGCGCCCCGGCGAGCGACGCCAGGCTCTTCAAGAGGAAGAAGCGCTGCACCTCGTTGGTGCCCTCGTAGATGTTCAGCACGCGGGCGTCGCGCTTGCGTTTCTCGACGAGATGCAGTTGCGTTTGCCCGGCGATACCGTGGATGTCTTCCGCCAGTTCGATGACGCGGTGCAGCGCTTCCGTCACGAGCATCTTCGAGATGGCTGACTCCATGCTGACCGACTTGGCCCGCGGATGTTCGAAGCGGCCGATGACCTCAAAGGCGACCGCCTCGGCCGTGAAGCGTTCCTCCTCCATACGCGCCAGGCGCCACGCGGCGCCGTCGAGAATCTCGCCGTGGGCAGCTTGAGCGAAGGCGCGGCTCGACTCGATGAGGCCTTCCATCTGGGCGACGGCCGACACTGGCAGTCCCGCCCGGCCGACGTTCAACGTCTCCAGGGCGTTGACCTGCCCGCGTCCCTCCAGACCGATGACGTTCTCGCGCGGCACGCGCACCGCTTGCAGGGAAAGCTCATTGGTCGGCGATCCGCACTGACCGAGCTTGGCCTCGTCCTTGCCGACGATCAGCCCTTCGGCGTGGCGATCCACGATGAAGCCGGTGATGCCCTCGTCGGTCTTGGCGTAGAGGCACATGATGCCGCACATGCGGCCATTGGTGATCCACATCTTGGCGCCGGTCAGTTCCCAGTAGTCGTACCAGGATTGGCCGTCGCGCTCGCGCAGCTGGCCGATGTCCAGGAAATGGACGCGATGGCCGCCGTGGTCGTACCACAGACGCTCGGCGGGGTCGTCGGTCTCGTAGTCGTATTCGTCGAAGTGGAGGAGCGCCGGTTCGACGCCATCCTTGTAGCGATAGTAGGCGCGATATTCCTTGCCGCCTTCCGTCTCGTCCCAACGGAATTCGAGGCGGCGCGCGTCGAGCAGGTTGCGCCGCTCCTTGGCGCCTGCGGGGACGAAGTGCAAGACGCCTTCGCTCTCTTGGAGGACGGGAACCGAACGGAGGACGGCGCGAGTGGCGACGCGGGCCGTGTCGGAGCCGGCGGACGGCTCGGTCAGCGCGAAGGCCGAGATTTGCCCGCTGGCGACCCATTTCAGGAACAGGTCGCAAGCCTCACGGCGGCGGGCGAGTTCGCGGTGCAGATCTTCGGCGCGGCCGCAAGCGTCTTGCCAGGCGGCGCGGGCTTCTTCGAGGCGCTTTTGCATGGCCGGCAGGTCGAATGTCTTGCCGACGCGGCCCGCCTCGCCCCAGGCATCGACGAAGCGGTGCGCCAGCGTTTTCAACGCGGCGCTGCCGAGGACGCTCGCCTCCAGCCGTTTGTGCAAGTCGCGGTAAGCGGCTTCCGCGCGGCGGCCGTCGCCGCGCTCCAGCGTGGCGATCAACGCGGCCACTCCCTTGCGCACTTCCTCTTGCAAAGAGGTGTCGCCGACGAACGGCCCGAGTTCTTTTTGCGCCTTCGGCAAATCCTTGCCGCGGGCCAAAAGTACCGGCGTGGTGCCGATGCTGGTGTTCACCTGAATGGTCAGCGACACGGCGATATCGGCGAGTTTTTGCGCGTTGGTGATGAGCAGGTAATAGTCGATCTTGGGCCGGCCGGCGCAGCCGAGGTCTTGCGGAATCATGACGCGGAAGAAGCCATGGCGCCGGCAAAAATCGAGGTCGGCGTCCGCCATGCGGTGGGCGCGTTCGATGTGTCTTTCGTAGGAGATGCCGTCAGCGCGCGGCGTCCCGAAGTAGCCGCCGATCAGCTCGCGGAACTCGCGGTTGCGCGCGGCCAACTCCGGGTCGGCCGTGAACAGTTCGGGCACGAAGCGCGGCTGCGCCAGGTCGATCGGCTTCTCCAGGAAGTCGCCGGAATCGTAGGGCGCGGGGGCGGCCAGGTAAGCGGCGTAGCTGCCGACCGCCGGCCCGTCGCTCGGTTCGACGACGGGCCGGTCGTCGTGCCAGTCGGCAAGGACGAAATGGCGGCGCAGGCCGCTCTCGAATTCCTCCAGCGAAACGGCGGCCCCTTCGAGCCAGACGCGCGTCAGGGCGATTTCCGTCTCCGCCGGCAGTCCCTGTTCGAGCCGCGCGTGCGTTCGCAACAAGAGTGCCTTAGTGGCGAGCAGGTGAGCGTCCTGTCTGGCTAGTCCTTCACCGACTTCGGCATGGGCGCGTGTTGTTAAGGTGGCGCGTCCCTCGGCCGCGCCGTCGCCCGCCGCGAGCCATTCGTTGACCAGGCCGCGCAGCCGCGAACGCACCACGCGCACCTCGTCCAGTTCGGCTTGCAGCGCTTTGCGCTGGGCCAGCGGGTCGAACAGTTCCGCCTCGCCGCGCAGGCTCGCCAACCGTTGGCCATCGGGGCGCCAGTGCCGCAGCAACTCGTCGCCGTGCTGCTGCCGCGTCTCGATATCGACGGGACCGAGGTAGCGCCAGGCGGCGGCGTCCCGGTAAAACTTGGCGAGGATGTCGTCCTCGCTGTAGCCGGTGCCGCCGAAAACCTGACCGGCGTTGTACGACAGGCTGCCCGGCTGCGTGCCGAGCGCCTCGGCGACGACCATCTTGACGAGGCCGGCCGTCACCGCCGACGGCGACGAGAAATCGGTCGGCGATAGCGTGTGGTCGAAGGTTTCGATGAGGAAGCGCCGGGCCGCCATCTCGGCGACCATCTTCTTGACGGCGCCGAACTTGCCGATGGCGTCGCGCGCCTGTTCGTCGTGAAACAGGCCGGGAAATTGCACGCGGCTGGTGGCATGGCTAATGGCGCGCTCGGTGAGGATATCGGCCATGCCGCCCGCGATCGAGGTCAGGTCGGCCGCGCTGAGCACCTTCCAGGCACGCAGAATCCGATCGTGATCGACGTTGGCCCGGTCGTCGGGCAAGACGAGATTGTCCAGGCGAATCCGCGCCAAACCGGCGCCGCGCAGCCCGAGCGTTGGCAGTGCCTCTATGTGCAATCCGGGAGTGTCCAGGGGGAGGGCGGCCATCTGATCGCCGACCAGGAGCAGGAGACTCTTCGCTCCGAGGGCCGGCACGAACAGCGCTTCGCCGCTCCAGCCGTTGCCGGCAGGCGTCGCGTCCACGGAAGCGAAACAAGCCCATTCGTCGCCGCGTGCCCAGCGTTGGAACGCTTTCGAGAGCGCCGACGATCCCGATGCAAGTCGAGCCAGATCGCGCGCCCAGAGATGACAGGCCACGCGATAGGCGAGCGACGGATCGCGCCGGCCCAGTTCCGCCAGCAATGCCTTGCGCGCCGGCGGATGCAGCGTTTTGCCAAGGTGATTGGGGTCGAGCGGTGGTACTTGGGAAAGCAGACGCCGCGCCAGATTGTCTTGCGCCGTCGTCAACGGCCGGCCCGCTTCCAGGTCGCGCCAGATAGAGCGCGGTATCACGTCGTCCAGCGCGGCGACCATTTCGGCGCGCTGGTTCGCGGTCGTCCGCTCGTCCTCTTCGCACTGGAGCCAGGCGAGGCTGGGTTCCGGCGCGACGACACGGCCGGTGACGTGCTTCTCCAGCGTCAGCAGCAGGCGGCGCATGCCGGTGACATGGTGCTGTCGCAGCTGTCGGCCATCGGCCGCGGCCCAGCTGTATTTCTGGTCCCAGGTGCGCCGTGCCCGTTCTTCAGCCTTCGTCGCCAACGTCAGCGCCAGGGTAAGAAGTTGACCGTGTGCCAGGGCCAGGCTGCCTTGGGGACTGCTGGCCAAAACGCTGCCGCGCAGCACCTCCACGACGCGAATCGCCAGCTGTTGGGCGTAGCGCGCCAGCATCTCCAGGTACTCGGCCCGCGGCCGGTCGATGGTACGCGGCTCCTCGGCCAGCGCCTCGTCAAACGCTTCCAGCTTGCGTTCGAGCTTGGTGAGGAGCGATTGAAGCTCGGCGATTTCGGCGGCGTGCTGGCCGTTGCCGGGCTGCGGCCGTTCCGCGCGGAGGCGTTCGCCGAGGTCGCGCGCCGCCGCTTCCCACCAGTCGGTTGCGAACGGCAGAGCGGGCCGCGCCGTCGCCGCTTGCCGAGCGCTATCGAGCAAGCGTTGCGTGACGGGCGAATGCACCCGATAGATGAAACGATGCTGGCCGTCGCGGCCCCAATCGACGAGGTCGCCCGTCCGCCAGCAGGTCTCGCACTTGATGCAGTTCTCGAAATTGACCACGACGTGCAATTGCTGCTGCGGGCTGACGCGGGCCTCGTAAACGTGAGCCGGGCAGACGTGCCACAACCCGTGTTTAACGACGGCGTTTTTGTCGGCCAGCATCCGCGGCCACAAGACGTGGATGTGCGACGCCTTGACCGTCTGATAAGCGAGCCGCGCCAACCGCCCTTCCCAGCCGGCGGCCGCCGGGGCGAGCGAAGGCGTCATGTCGGTCGCCCGCAGGGCCGCGGCGGCATAGCGCGGATAGCTGCCTTGATCGGCCGGCGAGCGCGCGCCGCGCAGCCGGGCGATCATCCTGTCCCAGCCGAGCAGGGCCACGCCAGAGACGCCGGCCGCCAGTCCGACCAGGCCGGCCCCGACGAGGTCGAGCATGTTGACTTGTCGGATCAAGAGCCGCGTGGCCGCGTAGAGCTTGTGCGCCATCGGCTCGTCGTCGTTGGTGTAGACGCGCCGCGCCGCCGACCCGAGGACCGGCGTGAAGCGGCGGAACCAGCGGCGCAATAGCGCCGGCGACGATCCCGCGGTTTCCTCCCCCGCCACGCGATAATGGAGACGAATATCGCCCGCTTCGGGCAGGTGAGGGCGGGGGCTGCCGAACAGGTCGCGCAGAGCGTTGACGGAACCGTCGAGCAGCAAACGGCCCATGCCCGGACGGCCCATGATTTCGTCGAATCGCAACGCCCGCGACAGGTGGCGCATGTCGCCGCGCAGTTCGCCCCACTGCGACGGGCCGGCCACCGCCCAGCCCAGACGCAGCCAGTTGAACCACTTTCTCGTTAACCAGGCGGGCCGCGTCCACACGTAAGCACTGCCCAGCGACAGGTCGATATTGCGGCCGAAGAATACCTGTGTGCGCTTGACGTAGCCCGGCCAGCGGCGCAGGAATTCCACGTCCTTCCAGTAGTGCGTCTTTTGCAGCGGGTCGAGGTAGTGCTTCTTCAGCGCCTCTTGCGTGAAGCCCGTTTTCTCGTCGCGGATGCGCCGCGCGGCGCGGGCCAGGAGCAGGCCCATGCTCGACGCCGGACCGGTGAAATTTGGGTACGGGAAGTCGATGCCGATGGCGCTGGCCGCGCCGCCGATGGCCAAGCCGTGGTCGATCAAGCGCGGCACGTCCTTGGCGCCGCCGCCCCGGATGATCTTCGCCCCGAAGGTGCCGCGCGTGCCGTGCTTGAACCACGGTTGCAGCGACGGCAAATTCTCGAACCATTCCATGAGTAGGTTCGGATCGCCGCCGAAGTTCTCCTTCAAGTTGTCCGCCGGCAACACCAGGCCGACCGACAGGCTTTGGCGGTTGGTGTAGAGAAAGCCGCCCATGTTCAGACGTACCGGCTTGCCGCGAAGCGTGCCGTTACGCAGCAGCATCTCGACGGCGATACCTTCCTCCGGGCCGACCTTGAAGGTCTCCTCGATGACGCCCGGCGGCAACTCGATGACCTGTTTGATGCCTTGCAGAAACTTGGGCGCCTCGCGCGGATCGGTGAAGCGTTCGTAGCCCTCGCGCGTGACGAGGTGGGATGCGTCCCCCTCGGCGAGAAAGGTCAAGTCGGCGTACAGGGGACCGCGGCGCGTGCTGACGCCGACGACGCGGCCGCCCTCGCGGATCAAGCTTTCGACGGTCGTTTCGTTAAGGATGGCGACACCGAGTTTCAGGGCCGCTTGCGCGATATGGTGGTCGAAGATCGGCCGCAACACGGTGTAGCAATGGCGGAACGCTTGCGGATCGCGATAGGTCATGCCCAACAAACTATGCCCATCGGTGGCGTAGGTGCCGCGCTCCACGAGGCGCCGTTCCCAGGCGAGGGCCTCGACCCCCTCCGGCCCGAGGATGTCGGGATCGACCAGATTTTCGCAAAAATAGACGCAGCCCGACCAGTTCTCGGCGCCGGGATAGGAGGCCGCTTCGAGCACGGCGACGCGAAAGCCGCCGCGCGCCAGACCGATGGCCGCCGTCAGACCGGCAGACCCGGCGCCGACCACGATCACGTCATAAAAGGAAGAACCCATGAGGCTGGCCCCTTGCCGGCGAACGTGGGGAGGGAGAACGGCGAATGCCCGTGGCACGGACGAAGGGTAGAGGATACTCCGCGTCGGCGCGGCGGGCCAGTGTCCGTTTCGTGAAGATGGGCGCGGTCAAACGGGGGCGGCGATTTCGGCGACCGGGTGGAATGTCTCGCCCGTGGCCGCCCGGCGGCGCAGTTCCTGGCACGGCTCGAAACGAGGGCCATAAACCTTCGCCAACGCTTCCAGCCGGCCGACGGCTTCGCCCAATCCGAGTTGGTCGGCATAGCGCAACGGCCCGCCGCGATGGGGTGCCCAGCCGGCGCCCAAGACCAGGGCGAGGTCGATAGCGTCGGCCCCACAGGCCAACCCTTCGCTTATGCAAGACGCGGCCTCGTTGACCATACTGAGGACCAATCGGTCGATGAGCCGGTCTTTCACCGAGGCGGACTCGGGAGTGAGATCGCCCACGATTTCGGCGTGAGGCCGTTTGGGTTTCCCCGTATAGCGATAGAAGCCGACGCCGCTTTTCTGGCCCAGCCAACCCTTATCGCGCCATTTGCCGAAGTCGGGCAGGGCTTCGCCGTAGCGCTCGCCCATCAGCGGCAGCATGGTCTTTTGAATGTGCGCCGCCACATCCAGGCCGATCTGATCGAGCAGTTCCAGCGGTCCCATCGGCATCCCGAAGCGGCGCATGCGACCATCGATTTTTTCGGCGGAGCCTATCGCCGGCAAGAGCAACACCGCTTCGATGAGATAGGGCATCAACACACGGTTGACGACGAAGCCGGGACTATCCTTGACGACCACCGGCGTCTTGCCGAGGTCGATGGCCCAGCGCGTCAGCGTGGCGATAGTGGCATCGTCCGAAGCCGGGCCACGCACCACCTCGACCAGCGGCATCTTGTGGACCGGGTTGAAGAAGTGAAGCCCGCCGATTCGCTCGGGCCGGTTGCACGTCTCTTGCAAATGCTCCACGAGCAGCGATGAAGTGTTGGTCGCCAGCAAAGTCGTCGCCGGCACGCGCTTCTCCAGCTCCGCGAAGACGGCTCGCTTGGCGTCGATGTCCTCGATGACGGCCTCGACGACGATATCGACGTCGTCGAAGCCTTCATACGTCGTGGTGCAGCGCACGGCGCCGCTCTTGAGGCGCGCTTCGCCATCGGCCAGGACGCGGTGTTCGACTGCCTTGCGGAACAGTGCCTCGATCTTGGCCATGCCGACTGTCAGGGCCGCTTCGTTCACCTCTTGAACGATGACCTCGAATCCCTTGATCGCCGCCAGTTGGGCGATGCCGGCGCCCATGGTGCCGGCGCCGACGACGCCGACGCGGCGCACGGGCCGGACCAAATCGGCGCGCAACTCGGCGGGCAACTTGCGTGCGGCTTCGCGCTGAAAGAAGAGGTGGACGAGGTTGTGACAGGCGGGCGTCAGCGCCAGGCGGCCGACGGCCTCGCGCTCGGCGGCCAAGCCGGCTTCCATCCCTTTGCTCAAGCCGATGCCGACCGCCTTGAGCGCTTCGGCCGGGGCCGGCATGTCGTCGGGGACGCGCTGCTCCAGGGTCTTTTCGGCGCCGCGGAAGATGAGGAGCCGCCCGATGGGATTCGACTCCGTGAAGCGTTGTCGCCAGTTATGCAGGGGCAAGCCTTGCCGCGGCCGCTTGCCGCCTTCGCGGGCTTGGTCCACGAGCGCGGCCAGCTGCGCCGGCACATCCCCGCTATCGGTCAGCGCATCAGCCAAGCCCCAGCGCAAGGCGTCGCTCGCCGTCAAGCGCCGGCCGCCCAGAATCACCTTGAGGGCCGCCTCAAGTCCCACCACGCGCGGCAATCGCTGCGTACCGCCCCACGCGGGGAGCAGCCCTAGCTCGATCTCGGGCAATCGCAGTTGCGTTTTGGGATGATCGACCACGAGGCGATAGTCGCAGGCCAGCGCCAGTTCGAGGCCACCGCCGAGACAGGGGCCATGCATGACGGCGACGCTTGGCACGCGCAGATCGGCGAGCTTGTCGAACAGCCGTTGGCCGCGCTCCGATAGGGCCATCGCGTCGGCCTGGCTCTGGACCGCGGCGAATTCGCGCAGGTCAGCGCCGACGACGAAACCCGATGGCTTGGCGCTACGGACGACGAGCAGGTCGAACGTTTCATCGGCGGCGACGTGATTGAGGGCGGCATCGAGTTCGGCGAGGACGGGCGATCCGAGAGCATTGACGCCGCGCCCGGCCACGTCGAGCCAGAGCGTGGCGACGGCGGCGTCCGCTTCGACGCGGAGATGGGCGGCCGAGAAGAGGGGCATCTGCTGGTCCTCGTTGACGACGCGGACGTTAGCCGCCGTTGCCCTCGCGGAGCTTGCGGCGCTGGACCTTGCCGAGAAAGTTCTTCGGCAGTTCCTTGACGACCTCGATGCGCCGCGGCCGCTTGTGCTTGCCCAGGTGCTCGGCGCAGTAGCGCTGCAACGCCTCGACGTTCAGATGGCCATTCTTCGGCACCACCATCGCCTGCACCGCTTCGCCACGCTCGGGATCGGGCACGCCGATGACGGCGGCCTCGGCCACTTCGGGAAACATCCGTATGACTTCTTCCACTTCCGCCGGGTAGACGAGAAAGCCGGACGTCTTGATGATGTCCTTCTTGCGATCCACGATGGTAAAGTAGCCATCGCGGTCGCGCTTGGCGAGGTCGCCGGTGTAAAGCCAGCCGCCGCGCAGGGCACGGGCCGTCTCTGCCGCGTTGTTCAGATAGCCCTTCATCACCTGCGGCCCACGAATGACTAGCTCACCCACGGAGCCGTTGGGAAGTTCCTCCAGGCCGCTCGTCTGGTCCATGATGCGCGCTTCGGTATCGGGCATGGGCAGGCCAATGGTGCCGGGGCGGTTGTGTTCGTCGATCGGATTGACGTGCGTCACTGGGCTGGCTTCCGAAAGGCCATAGCCTTCGACCAGGCGTTGCGCTCCATAGCCGTCGAATTCGCGGCGCATGGCCGGGTCGAGCGCCGACGCCCCCGAAATGATCGCCTTGACGAACGACAGGTCGCGCGGCTTGTCGCGCAGTCCCTTGTTGAGTGCGTTGATCATTGCCGGCACGGCGGGAACGAGTTCGATGCGATAGCGTTCGAGCAAGTCGAGGACGGCGTCGGTCTCGAAGCGGGGCCAGAGGTGAACCGCCCGGCCGCCCACCATGCTCGACAGCAGGCAGACCGACAGGCCATAGGCATGAAAGAAAGGCAGCACGCCGAGGACGCCGACGGCCTGATCCTCCGTGCGGCCCCAGGCGTGAATCTGATGGGCGTTGGCCATCAGGTTGCGATGCGTCAGCATGACGGCCTTGGGCGACGCCGTCGTGCCACCCGTCGGTGCCAGCAGGGCGACATCCTCTTCGGGGACGATGGTAGGCCGCAACTTGCGTGGCCGCACGCGCACCAGCTGGTCGAACGGGTGGACGTGCGTTTGCTCGCGCAGGCGCAGCGGGCCGTTGCGGCGCAGTCGTTCGACGCGATAGAGCCAGCCCTTCCAGGCGGCCATGCGCGGCGCTAGCGAGGCGACGACGACATGTTCGAGCGGCCCATGTTCCAGCGCCCCCATGACGGTCGGCGCCAGCAGATCCAATGTGACGACGATATGGCAATCGGTCGCCTTGAGCCACTTGCCGATCTCCTCGGCGACCATCAGTGGACTCAGCTGCAAGACGGTCGCCCCGGTCAACCAGGTAGCTTGCAAAGCCTGGATGTATTCGGGGATGTTAGGCAACAACATGCCGACGGTGCGACCCGGCCCGGCGCCGAGGTCGGACAGCGACCGCGCCAGTCGCAACGATTGATCGGCCAGCTGGGCGTAGGACGTTTCGCGGCCGAAGATCGTGCAGGCAGTGCGCTCGGGGAAGCGCAGCGCCGCCGTATCCACCAAGCTGCTGATCGGCAGGGACGGATAGGGCAGCGACGACGGCACGTTGCTGGGGTAGGCGTCGAGCCAGGCGCGGTGCCACAGCGGCACGGCGGCACGACTCGGACCTGATCGGAAATATGATTCCACGGCGCACCTCTTCTGTTCACGGCCATCCGACCGACGGCCCCGTTCTCGCTTTACCAAAGACGCTTTGCGGTTCCCGGTTTCGAGACGTGCCGCTTCCGGGTACGGCGGGTGACGAGAGGGCGGCAGGAACCGCGAGAGAGGAGGGCGCGAGAAAGGCTTCAAGTCCCTCCTAATTGTACGCTGCTCTAGTGTGCGGGACAAATGAACCGGCCTTCATTTACGGGCAATTCACGCCGGGCATCCGGTTTTTTCACTACACCCGAGCCCTCGCGGAGCGCGGAGGACGCGCAACGGTAACAAAGTCAAAGCCCCGCCCATTGTCCCAACCCTGGCGTTGTGCTATCAATTCCGCATGAATGGCCCTCCGCTGCTTCAGAGCCACATTCCCGGCTATCCCTGCCGTCGGGGCAAGGTGCGCGACGTGTACGACCTTGGCGACCGCCTCGCCATCGTCGCCACCGACCGGCTCAGCGCCTTCGACTGGGTGCTGCCGACCGGCATACCGGACAAGGGTCGCATCCTCACGCAGCTGACGCTCTTTTGGTTGAGCTACTTCCGTGCCAACGCCTCAGACCTCGGCTGGCCGTTCGCGGACCATTTGCTTGGCACCGACCGGGCCGCGATGGGTGAAGCATTCGCGTCTCAAGCGGACCTTTTGGTCGGTCGCGCCATGCTCGTCCGCAAGACCGAGGTGGTGCCAATCGAATGCGTCGTCCGCGGCTATCTCGCCGGCTCCAGCTGGATGGAGTATCGACGCGAATCGTCCGTGTGCGGCATTCCGTTGCCTCCGGGCCTGGAGGAAAGTCAGCCGTTGCCCTCCCTTCTCTTTACGCCGGCGACCAAGGAAGAGAGCGGCCACGACGTCAACATTTCTTTCGAGCGCATGGCCGACCTCGTCGGCAGGGAGACTGCGGAAACCCTGCGCCAGCGTAGCCTGAGCATCTATAGGCACGCCGCCGATTACGCGCGCGAGCGCGGCATCTTGATCGCCGACACGAAGTTCGAATGGGGCCGCATGCCAAACGGCGAGTTGATCTTGATCGACGAAGTGCTGACGCCCGATAGTTCAAGGTTTTGGCCGCTGGACGGCTATCGGCCGGGCGGCAGTCCGCCATCGTTCGACAAGCAATACGTCCGCGACTGGCTGGAAACGAGCGGTTGGGACAAGAACGGCCCGCCGCCGGCGTTGCCGGAAGACGTCGTGCTCCGCACGCGCGAGAAGTATTTGGAAGCCTATCAGCGGATCACCGGCCGGCCGCTCGACGCGGGATCCTCAACGAGCCTGGAGTAAACCATGTCCAATACGATCCTGCGTCTGCTCATCATCGGCGCCCATCCCGACGACGCCGATTACAGCGCCGGCGGCACGGCGGCGCTCTATCGAGCAGCCGGCCATATCGTCAAGATGGTCAGCGTCACCAATGGCTCCGCGGGCCATCATGAAAGCCCCGGCCCCGACATGGCCCGTCGTCGCCGCACCGAAGCGGCCGCGTCCGGTGCCGTCATCGGCGCCACCTACGACGTTTTCGACAGCCCCGACGGCGGACTCTTGCCGACGCTGGAGAACCGGGCTCAGATCATCCGGCTTATCCGCAGCTTTAAGCCCGACCTCGTCCTCACGCATCGGCCCAACGACTACCACCCTGACCATCGCTATACGAGCCAGCTGGTGCAGGACGCCGCCTACCTCGTCACCGTCCCGGCGGTGGTGCCCGACACGCCGCATTTGATGCGCGACCCCGTCATCGCCTATCTGCCCGACGACTTTCAGAAGCCATATCCGCTGGAGCCGTCGGTCTTGGTGGACGTGGGCGGCGTCATCGACCAAATCGCGGCGATGCTCCATTGCCATCAATCGCAGTTCTACGAATGGCTCGCGTACAACCACGGCTATCTCGATCGGGTGCCCGAGGGAGAGGCGCCGCGTCTGGCGTTCTTGACGGAGCGGATCAAGCACAGGTTGCGTCCGCGCGCGGACAAGTATCGGCGTCAGTTGATCGAACAGTATGGCCAGGAACGCGGCGGCAAGATCGAGTACGTCGAAGCCTTCGAGGGCTGCGAGTACGGCGCCCCGCTGGACGCCGCCGCCAAGGAGCGGTTGTTTCCGTTCGCGCTAGCCGCGACCCGATAGGGAAGCGGTTAAACGATGAATTCACGCACCGCGCCGTTGTAGTTCCGCTTCCGCGAAGTCGCGCAACGCGGGAACGGCCGCCACGGCGCGCAAATCGTCCGCGTCGAGTTCGGCCGCCGATTCCTCGACGATACGCGCCAGGGCATCGAGCGCCGCGTCGTGACTTTCCCCGTCTTGCAAGGCCGCGATCAACGGCTCAATGGCGCCGCCTCCCTCGGCGGCGGCGGCCTCGAATTGGCCGAGAGCGATTGCTCGTTGCGCTCGGTGTTGCGGACTGGCGGGCGCCCAACCGAGGGCGTCGAGGGCCTGAACGGCTTCCTGGCGGACGACCGCGGTTTCATCCTGCAAGGCGACGGACAACAGCTTCATGGCTCGGGCGCCGCCCACGTCGCGCAGGACTTGCACGGCTTCGAGGCGTTCCTCGACTTCGGGACTCATCAGGGCGTTGACGCACGCCTGGACCGGATCGACCGCCGGTTCCTCTTCGGGAGGTAATGCGGCAGCGGAAGAACCGCCGAGGAGGTGATCCAGCTGCTTCAAGGCGTCGGCCGAGCGGTGGGTGCGTGCTTCCTTCGGTTGCGATTCTTCCGTCTTGGGCGGCGGCGGGGCATTGGGGTCGTAGCCGATGTCGCGTAGTGCTTCCTTGGCGGCGGCGCGGACGATCATGTTGCCATCTTTCAAACCCGAGAGCAGCACGGGAACGGCCGCCTTCCCCATGCGCGTGAGCGCCTTCACGATGGCGTCGCGGGAATCGTGGTCGCAATTGCCGATATCGGCCATCAGCGGCTCGGCGGCCAACGCCGGCAGCTGGCCCAAAGCCTCGATTCCCTCTTGTCGAAGTCTTTCCTCGTGCAACGCACGCATGAGCGGCTTGACGACCGCGGCATCGTCAAGGCGGCGCATGGCGTCGATGGCCGCGGCGCGTACCGATGCGTCCTCGTCGATGAGGGCGATGCGCACGAGCATCTTCCCCACCGCGGGCGTGGCGAGACGGCCGAGAGCATCGACGGCCTGGATGCGTTTCTCGGGGGCGCTTGAATCGAGCTTCCACTTGCAGAGTTGCAGACGCCACCAGGACATGGTCCTCACTCCTTGGCTGAAAACCCCGCGCCGCCTACTGGCTCGGCGGCGCCAGGGCCAGGCGGGTGCGTTCGGCTTCGAGCCGCAGCGCGGGGTTGGGGCTGGCCCCTAATTTTTCGATGGCGGGCATCAAGGAGGACAGGTCGAGCGCGGGCTTCTTCCTGTGCAATTCGACGATGGCCTTGAGCGCGGATTCGACGGCCGTGCGCGCCGCCACCGGATCGGGCCGCGCCTGATTTTCCTGAACTTCCTTGCCATCCACGATGGTGGTGCGGAAGTTGCGCAGCTGCTGCTCTTCGTCCAGCATCTCGGTCAGCACGTCGAGGCGTTCCTTGGCATGGTCGCTGCCCATCCGCGCCAGGGCCACGGCGGCGTTGTAGCGAATCTCGAAGCCGGCTGGACTGCGCCGGCCTTCGGACAGCTTCACCGTCGGCGCCGCCTTCTGGCAGCCGCCGATGAGCGATAACAGACAGAGGCCAATCAGCCAGCGACGCACGGGCCACCTCGCGTGAGAGTCAATCGTCCATGCCGAGCAGCACTCGTTGGCCGTGTCCCTGCTCGTCCGGTCCCGACAGCTTGAGCAACGCCTGTTCCGCCCGTTGCCGATCCGCGGGCGTGTCGGCCCAGAAGCCGAGGGCGAAGGCGACCATCTCGCGCAGCGAAGGATCGTCGGCGCGGGCGCATTCGGCGAGGGCGGGCACGACGCCGAAGTCCTCTTTGCCGCGCAAGACGTTCGCGGTCTGTCGCGCCCAGCTGGCCCGTGTCGATATGCCGGACGCCTCATGGTCCAGAAGGGTCAGCACGAACTCGCGTTGCTCAAGGGATAGGGCGTCGAATTTCTTGCGGTTGTCGCCCAGATTAGCCAGCACCCAGACGGCATGGCGGCGCAGCAGGGCCGAGGTCTTGTCGTCCTCTCCCTTGTCTTTGCGGGCCATTTCGGTCAAGAGCGGGGCGCCGACGGGGACGCTCATCGTGCCAAGACAAGCGCTGAGGAATTGCACGTATTTGCGCTGCGCCTTGAGGGTGGCCGGCACGCGCGTCTTGTCCTGGTCGGTCGTCTGCGGATCGCGGCGGCGCAGGCTCAACGATTCTTCCTCGCGGCGCAGGTCGGTCAATGCTTGGTTCAGCGTCTCGGCCAGGTCGAGGCCGACCTTGGGGTTGGCGGCCAGCGTCGGATCGCGTTTGAGGATTTGCGCCAGATCGTTGGCGGCGCGCCAGCGCACGTCGGGGTTTTCTTCCTTCATGTTCTTCAGGCATTCCTCGGCCGAGCGCGAGTAGCCGAAGAACCAGTTCGACATGCCGCTGCAGCCGAGCAAGACCACGACCACGCCCAGGACGATGGCGCCCGGAACGACGAAGAGTTGCACGATATGGCCGCCCGAGGGAGCGACGACGGGCGGCAGTCCCTTGCCCGGCTCGTGGCCATTTTTCGACGGCGTATCGGCGGGCATGAAGCGGCTCGTAAGGGGTGCGGACCCAGGGAAAGCGGTCGATAAAAGAACGCGAAAACGCCCACTCTCTATAAAGTAAGTGTAGACTGTCCGAAGAGCTAATCAAGGTCCGGCCAAGGAGCCGTCGATGCGTCCGCGCCTGCAATTCGATCCCACCACGGTGGACACCTCGCGCGTCATCGCCGACATCGAGGCCATCCGTCGGGTCAACGACCAGCGCTTCGAGGTGGAGCAATTGACGGCCATCGTCTATATCGACCCCGGGCAACACCTGGTCATCGGCTACAAGGACGTGGGACACGACGAATTCTGGGTACGGGGCCACATGCCCGGCTATCCGCTGTTGCCGGGTTGTCTCATGGTCGAGGCGGCCGCCCAGCTGGCGTCGTATTACATCAGCACGCAAAATCTGCTGTCGCTCGATTTCGTCGGCTTCGGCGGCCTGGAAAACGTCCGCTTCCGTGCCCCGGTCCATCCGGGCGACCGCTTGCTCCTTATCAGTCAGGGCATCAAGGTCGATCGCCGGCAAACGATTTGCCACGTACAGGGCTTCGTCGGCGCCACGATGATCTTCCACGCCGACGTTTTAGGCGTGCCCCTCAAGCGCCGGGTGGAGGCGTGAGCGTGCGTGGCAGCCGCCGGTTGAGCCTCGACGAGTTGGCCCCGTACCTGGTCGACTTCGCCGATCCGCCGCCGCCCCTTTCCTGGCCCGCCGTCTTCGGCAACGACAACCCCGTCGAGATCGAAGTCGGCTTCGGCAAGGGGCTATTCCTGCTCACGGCCAGCGAAGCGCGGCCCGCCGTCAATTATCACGGCATCGAGATCGCCCGCAAGTACGCCCTGTTCGTGGCCACGCGCCTGGCCAAGCGCGAACGCCGCAACGTCCGCGTCACCTGCGGCGACGCGCGGCTGCTCCTGCAAACCGCCGTGCCCGAGTCGTCGGTGCGCGCGGTTCACGTCTACTTCCCCGATCCCTGGTGGAAGAAGCGCCACGTCAAACGGCGTCTGTTTACGGGAGAGTTCGCCGCCGCCTGCGAACGCATTTTGCGGCCCGACGATGGCCAGCTGCGGCTCGTCACCGACGTGGAAGATTACTATCACATGGCCCGCGAGTTGATAACGAGCCATACCAAGTTGCGCGAACTGCCGCCGCCCGCGCCCGGCGAACCGGCGCACGACCTCGATTACCTCACCAATTTTGAACGCAAGTTTCGCAAGGAGGGCCGGCCGATTTATCGGGCGTGCTACACGAAACGATAAACGGTTCGAGGCTCGAACCGTTTATCGTTTCGTTTCCATCACATCGGCAAGCGCGACGCCGGTTCGCCCGCGCGACGATGAAGCAGCATCTCGTGATGCCGCCGATGCTGATGGTACGCCAGGCCGATGAACGCGATCGCCATGCCGACGACCAGCGCGGCCACCAGCAGGACGAGGATCAACATCAACGGCGTGTCGAGGTTCTTGAAAAGCAGATAACGGGTAGCGCCGCTGCTGTCTAAATCTCCGTAAGACTGATAGCGGGTGCCGATGCCCAGGGCGGCCATTCCCAGGCCAATCAGGGCGCCGGCGGAGATGATGGCTCCGCAGATTGCTCGCATGGTCGAACTCCTTCGCTGTTGGTCGTTGGTTAGAAGTTAATCATGCGCAGGCAGCCGCCCATGACGAGCAGGACGCCGGCCAGGATGATGAAAATGCTGCTACAGCCGCAGCCCGGCCAGACACCGCTGGGGCCTTGCGGCGAATACCAGCCGCCGCCGCCCAGGAGAGGTCCGCCGCCCGGATCAGTACTCATTCGCTTCGCTCCTCGTTCGTGAAGTTAGTTCGTTCGGTAATCCACCGCTCCGCTGTTCCCGTCGTGCTTTCGCAAGTCTTATTACTTGGCCGGCGCTACGCGGCCCTCGTCGTAGGCTTTCTTGGCCCCCTTGACGCGGGGCACCCATTGCTTCAGCTGGGCGATGCGTTTGGCATCGCTGGGGTGATCAGAAAGGATTTCCGGCGGCTTGCCGTGTTGGGCCGACGCCTTGGCCATGCGCTCCCAGAAAGGGACCGCTTGCTCGGGGTCGTACCCAGCAAAAGCCATCAAGAAGAGACCAATATGGTCGGCCTCCGACTCCTGCTGCCGGTCGTAGGAAAGGCCGCCCACTTGCGCCCCGGCGGAGAGTAGACCGATCAACTGTTTACGGCCATGCTCGTCCATGCCCGCCATGCCGCCCGCGGTCGCCGCCGCTTCCGCGGCTCGCTGAAACATCTGCTGACGAACCAAGCGTTCGCTGGAATGATGCGCCAGTGCATGGGCGATTTCGTGGCCCATCACCACGGCGAGCTGGTCGTCGTTCTCCGCGACCGGCAACAAGCCGCTGAAGACCGCGACCTTGCCGCCCGGCAGGCAAAAGGCATTAACTTGCTTGTCCTGGAGGACGTTGTATTCCCACTCGTAGGTAAAGCCCTTGAGGCGGAGATTGATCTCGCGTTGCAGCGGTTCGATGGCCGCCGCCTTTTCGATGCGCCGCCCTATCCGGCGCACGCGCTCCACGTCGGGACCGCCACGCTCGACATGCGCTTTGCCCAGGATTTCCTTATAGGCTTGGGTGCCGAGCGACAATTCTTGTTGCGGAGACAGCGCCAGCGTTTGCGAGCGGTGGCCCGGCCCGGCGTCGTTGCCGCCGGCGCTACAGCCCACGCCGCTACCGGCCAGGAGCAACAAACCAACCAGCGCGACGCAGCGCGCGGACGAATACCAATGGTTCATGCCGCGAGTCTCCGGGGAAGAGGACGAGCGTCCGTG
>JBBSES010000004.1:0-24050 GCA_038239465.1 Gemmatales bacterium | reverse complement strand
TTAAGAACTCATTAACCCCACTTCAATCCTCGTGCCCTCAACGTGCATCTTTGCACCCGCCCAGTTGACACGCCGCTTCGCCGGCGCCACAATGCACCTTCCTGATTTATAGCCCGAAAGCACGCCTGCCGGTTGCCTCGTCGTTCGCGCGTGGGCGCGAATCAAGAAAATTGCCTCGGGGCGAATAAAGCGCTGGGATATGCCGTCTGAGAAATGAGATTTGAAGCCGACAGTGCCTACCTTACCATCCGCCCTCGGGCTACTGCTTTCAGCTACCGCTTACGGGGCGTCCGCCTCGCCGGCGGCCTTCCGTCGTTTGTCCCCCACCCGCCGTCTGCCCGCGTTTGCTCTCTCACCTGGAGGTTTTGCCGCGATGAATACTCGCTCTCCCCGCGGCGCTCGCCGCGCTTTGGTCGGGCGCTGGGGCGCGTTGGCCCTCGGCATCGCTCTTGTCGGCGTCTCGGCCGCGTCGGGGCAAGTCACCCCCGAGCAGATGGCCGAGATGACGCTCAACAGCGCCAAGAAAGCCTACAACGAGAAGCAATATCCCGTGGCGGTGCAGCGCTACCGCGAATACCTCGCGAAGTTCGGCAACCATAAGGATGTGCCGCAGGGGCGCTATGGCCTGGTCCTGGCGCTGCTCGACGGTCCCGAGAAAGACCATAACGCCGCCTTTGAACAGCTGCAGGCACTGGCCGGGGTCAAGGATTTCCCCCAGCAACCGTTCGTCCTCTATTATTCAGGACTGTGCCGTCGCGGTTTAGGCGTGAAAAGTTTGGCGCAGGCCGTCGCCAAACCGCCGGAAGCGCCGCAGCACAAGGCGCAGGCGAACGCGCAATTCGAGGAGGCGGCCAAGGCTTTCGCCGCCGCCGTGCCCGCGTTCGCGGCGCGCGTGAAGGAACTGCCCAAGGACGCCAAGGATTTGCCGGTGGACCTGGAATGGTCGGCCCGCGCCCGCGCCGATCAGGCGGAAATGCTGCTGCGCGTGGCGAAAAACAAGGAAGCACAAGCCGCCGCCGAGCCGTTCGTCAAGGACGCCGTCCTCGTCAAGAGCCGCTATCGGCCGCTGGGTTTGTACTACCACGGTTTCGCCTGCTTCCTGCAGTCCGACTTCGCGGCGGCGGGCCGGTCGCTGACGCAGCTGGCGCCGTTCGAGGATCCCATCTTCGGCACGCACGCCCGGTATCTCCTGGCGCGGGTGCATCAGCAGGCCGACGAGCGAGCGGAGGCGGGGACGCACTACGAAGCCATCCTCGCCGATTACGCCAAGCACAAGGCGGCCGCGATCGTCAAGCTTCAGCAACCGCAGCAATTCGTCAACGATCCCGATGAGAAAGCACGTCTCGAAGCGTTAGTCCGCGAGGCGCCGGATCACGTCGCCCGTTCCGCGTTCTACCTGGGCGTGCTGCAGTACGAAGGCGGCAAGTTCGGCGAGGCATTGGCGCGTTTCGGCGCTTTCCCCAAGGACTACCCCACGTCGCCGTTGCAAACCGAGGCGCTGTTGCGCACCGGCTTTTGCCAGGTGCAATCGAAGGACTTCGCCAACGCGCTGAAAACGTTGCAGCCGTTGATCGATAAGGATCCCCGTCTTCAAGATCAGGTGTTGTTCTGGTTCGGCAAGGCGCAAGTGGGCCTGGCCGACCCGACGAAGCCGCCCGAATATACGCAAGTATTGACGCAAGCGCTCGACACCCTGCGCCGCGCGGCCGAGCGCGCCCAGCAGGCGATAGCGGCTGATCCCGAAGCCAAGGCGCGGCGCGGCGAGGTCATGATCGAGTTGGCCGACACGCAGCAGTTGCTCAAACAATACAAGGAAGCGGCCGCGACCTACGAAGCGGTCATCAACGAGAAGAGCATTCCGCAGCGCGACGAGGAAGTGACGCAACGGCGTATCACGGCGTTGCACTTGGCCGGGGATTACGGCGCTTCCGACGCGGCTTGTGCCGGCTTCCAGAAGACGTATCCCAAGAGCACGCTATTGCCGATGGTGCTGTTCCGTTACGCCGAGAACGCCTATTTCGCGTCGCTGGCCGCCGAAAAGCTGCCCGATGTCAATGCCCGCGCCAAGGAAACGGCCCGCTTGCAGGAAGAAGCGGCGAAGCGGTATCAAGTCGTCATCGACAAGTTCCCCGAGTTTCCGCAGATCGCGCTGGCCCGCTACGGCGTCGGCATGTCCCTCTATCGCAAAGGGGACTACGAAAAAGCGAAGGCGACGCTGGAATTGATCCCCGGCGCCGACCGCAATGGCGAGTTGGCCGTCACGCCCTATCTCCTGGCCGATTGCCTCATCCGCCTGACGCCGACCAAGGTGGAAGACGCGCTCACCGCCGGCAAGGTGCAGGAGCAACTGCAAGCGGCCGTCGAACTGCTCGAAGGCTTCATCGGCGACGCGAAACACGCGCTGGCGCCCGACGCCTTCATCAAGCTCGGATTGTGCCAGCAGCGTCTCGCCAATCTCAAGGAAAAGCCGCCCGAACGTGCCCAGGCGTATCAGGTCGCCCGGACGACTTACGAGAAGCTGATGCAGCTAATGCCGCAGCATCCGCTGATTCCGCAAGCCGTCATCGAGCGCGCCAAGTGCATCGCTGGCCAGGGGGACAAGAACGGCGCCATGAACGAACTGCGCCGCTTTACGGCCGATCCGCTCAAGGCGGCCCCGGTGGCGCCGATGGCGCTCTTGCAGTTGTCCACCTTGCTGCGCGAGCAGAACAAGGCGGAGGAAGCCGCCAAGCTGTTGGCCGATTGCCGTCAGCAGCATGAAGGCAATATGGCCAAGGATCCCGAACGCGCTCATTGGGTCTGGCTGCTGCAATATCACCAGGGAGTCTCTCTGCGCGAGGCCAACAAGCTGGCCGAGGCGCGAACGCTGTTCGACGGCGTCGCCAAGGGCGCGGGGTTACGCCCCGAGGCATCGGACGCGGCCTTGCGTTGGGGGCAATGTCTGCAACAAGAGGGGCTGGCCAAGATCGACGCCGGCCAGAAACGCCTGGCGACGCCGAATCTCAAACCCGAGGAAATCCAGGCGGCGCGCAACGTCGTCGAAGAGGGGGGCAAGAACCTGCGCGAAGCGGTGGTCTACTTCGAGCAGCAGGCCGAGCAATGGCGGCAGAAGCAGCCGGCCAGCGAGTCGCGCGCCCGGATGCACTACGAAGCCGCCTGGGGCCATCGCACGCTGGCCGTCCCCGAAGTGGCCGCCGTCCGCTTGAAGATGCAACAGGAATTGCTGAAGAAGGCCCAGGAAGAGGCGCTCAAGAAAGACCCGCAGTACAAGCCGCCGGCCATCGTCGCCCTGCCCGACGTGCCCCTGTCGGCGATTCCGCCGCAGCCGTCGGAGGTGAAGGCGCGGGACCACTACAAGGCGTTGATCGCCGCCTACGCCGATCTGCCGCTGGCGACCGATGCCCGCTTCGAGTTGGCCGAATTGCACGCCGAGCGCGACGACTTCGCCCCGGCCATTCAGCTGCTCGCCCAGGCTATCGACAAAGAGCCGAACGCCGACCTGACCGACAAGATTCGTCTGCGTCTCGGCGCTATCCACGCCGCGAAGAACGACGTCAAATCGGCCCTGGAGCAGTTCGACGCGGTGGCCAACAACCCGAAGAGTCCGCTGGCCGGCCAGGCCCATTACCGCGCCGGCGAAGCGCTGATGGCGATGAAGGATTACCCCAAGGCGACGACGCGGCTGGCCCTGTTCCGCGATCAGCCGATGTACCACAACGTCCCCGGCGTCTCCGATCGGGCGCTCCTACGCTTGGGCCATGCTTTGGCGTTGCAAGGTCAATGGGGGCCGAGTCGGCAAGCCCACGAGCAAGTCGTCGGCCGTTTCGGTCAGAGTCCGTGGGTCCACGACGCCCGCTACGGCATCGGCTGGGCGCTGCAAAACGAGAAGCAGTACGACCAGGCGGTCAACTTCTACACGCAAGTGGCGACGAACGTCTCGACCGAGTTGGGCGCCAAGGCCCAGCTGCAAATCGGCCTGTGTCGCCTCGACCAGAAGCGCTTCCCCGAGGCCAGCGCCGCCTTGCTCGTGGTGCCGTTCACCTTCGACTATCCCGAGCTGAACGCCGTCGCCCTGTGCGAGGCGGCGCGCTCGCTGGCCGAGGAAAAGAAGAACGACCAGGCGGAGAAACTGCTGTTGCGAGTGATCAAGGACCATGCCCAGAGCGAGTGGGCCAAGGTCGCCAAGGAACGGCTAGAGGCGCTGAAGAAGGGATGAGGCGAGCGGGGTCGCGTTAGCGCCCCGAGCGCGAAACGTAAACGAATATCGGGTGAGTTTTCCGAGAATTCCCCGCGCCACCGGCGCCGCTTCCTGGCATCATAGAACACACGACACGCGGCCCCGAGCCGCTGGCCTCGAATCGGAGGGAACCCCGTGAAGCTGAATCGACGCCTCTTCCTCGTCCTGGCCGCGCTGGCCGCTGGCACCGTCGCGGCGCTGTGGCCCCGCGAAAGCCAGGCCTTCGTCGAGATTCCGTACACCCTCGGCAAGGTGATCACCGACTCCACCAACATCGTCGTCATGCGCGTCGAGAAGGTGGATAAGGACAAGAACATGATCATCTACAAGAAGGTCGAGGACCTGAAGGGGAAGCATCCCACCGATATCATCCGCCACAACATCGGCAAGGCCAAACTGCAGAACGACCGCGAATGGTCGGTGACGATGCAGTGGGCCGAGGTCGGCAAGACGGCGATCTTCTTCCACAACGGCGGCGCCAGCGAGACCTGCATCGGCAACTACTGGTATCAGGCCTATCCCGGCGGCGAGTGGTGGAATCAGTCGCACGGCGAGCCGTACCTGCTGCGTAGCTTCGCGGGCAACATCGACAAGCTCGTCGCCGCCGTCAAGGAGATCCAGGCCGGCCGCGAGGTCGTCGTCCCTTGCATGGTCGATGGCGACAAGAACGCCGTCGCCCTGGGGACGGCCAAGATTCAGCGTTTGAAGGCCAGCCTCAAGCTGCAGGACTACAACCCCAAGCGCGACTTCGTCGGCTGGGGCGGCGAGGACTTCCGCCGGCTGCAAGGCATGCCCGGCTTCACCCACTATTCGGCCCTGACGCGCGTCGATCCCGAGGCCCAGGCTATTTCGGCCGTCGATTTCGATGGCGACGGCAAACCCGATTTGTGCCTCGTCGGCGGCGGCCGTATCGCGCTGCTGCAAAACGGCGGCGAGTCGTTCAACGAGGCCGCCCTGCCCTATTCCGGCGGCTGCCGCGCCGCCGTCTGGGCCGACTACAACGGCGACGGCTTGCCCGACCTCTTCTTGGCCACCCCGGCCGGCCCCAAGCTATTCACCAACCTCGGCAAGGGCCAGTTCCGCGACGATAGCCACATTCTGCCCAAGGAAATCGGCTACAACCTGACCGCCGCCTCCTGGATCGACTACGACGGCGACGGCAAGCCCGACCTGCTGCTCGGCAACGGCTTCCACGGCCTGCGCCTCTATCGCAACGCCGGCGCCGTGCAGGGCAATCAGCCGATGACGATGACCAAGTGGCGCTTCATCGGCCCGTTCGACAACACCGGCGGCAAAGCCTTCGCCGCCGCCTACGGCCCGGAAAAAGAGATCGACTACGCCAAGAAGTATCCCGGCAAGAACAACCAAGAAGCGGTCTGGCAGGAAGGCGAGTTCAACGACGGCGCCGTCAATAACCTCGCGCTGTTCAAGCCCGAAAACAACACGCAGTCCGCCGTCTACGTCCACCGCGACATTACCGTTTCCCAGGCGACCGACCTGCCGATTTCGCTCGGCAGCGACGACACCCTGACGGTATGGCTCAATGGCAAGCAACTGCTGGCCGAGAACGTGGCCCGCGGTTGTGCCCCGGATCAAAACCTGCTCATTCTTAAGTTGCAGCCCGGCAAGAATAGCCTACTGATGAAGATCTGCCAGGGTGACGGCGAGTGGGCGTTCTACTTCGCCGCCAAGCCGAATGGCCCGCCGCCCATCCATTGGGCCTTCGAGGACGTATCGGCCAAGGTGGGCTTCGGACCCGACGGCATCGGCGGTAGCGTGAAGGGCGACACCCTCACCGTCGCCGACATCAACGGCGATGGCCGGCCCGATATCCTCTACGGCGCCGGCAACGGCATGTTGCTCCTCAACACGCCGCAGGGCTTCGTCGAGGCCAAGGACAGCGGCATTTCCTACAAGGCCGGCAAGATCGGTCCCGTCTTCGCCGACTGGGACAACAGCGGCGCTCCCGGTCTCTTCGTGCCGCAACTCGACGGCAAGTGCAAACTGTACAAGAACGACGGCAAGGGACGCTTCACCGACGTGACGGCACAAGCCGGCGACCTGGCCAAGCCGCTCGGCATGGCCACCTGCGCGGCCTGGGGCGATATCGACAACGACGGCCACATCGACCTCGTCGTCGGCTGCCTGCGCGGCCCCAACCGCGTCCTCCGCAACAAGGGCGACGGCACCTTCGAGGACGTGACCGAGGCGCTCGGCCTGCATCAGAAGATCTTCAACACGCAGGGCGTTTGCCTCGTGGACCTCAACAAGGACGGCCAACTCGATATGGTCTTCAACAACGAAGGCCAGGAATCGTGCGTGCTGCTCGGCAATCCCGCCCTGCCGCGCAAGAACACGCCCGTGACCCTCGCTGTCAAGGGAACCAGCGGCGTCACCGGCAGCCGGGTGCGCATCCTCGACAAGGACGGCAAGGCAGTGGCCACCCAGAGCCTTTCCGGCGGCGACGGCCGCGGCGGCCAGCAAGGCCCGCACGCTCGCTTCGCCCTCAAGCCCGGCGCCTACAAGGTCGAGGTGCGCTACACCTCCGGCAAGACCACCACGCAAGACTTGACCGTCGCGGCGGCTCCGATGCATGCCGCCATCGAAGAGAAGTAACCATTACCCGCGCTCACCCGAATCGGATGAAAACGAGCGTCTGCTTGGCGAGCCGGGGGCGTTAGCCCTCCGTGGAATCGACGGGGGGCTAACGCTCCCCCCCGCTCGCCGAGGTACTTTTCGGAGCAGCAGTAGAACGGCATTTATCCGGGATACAAAGGACACGCGAGGTAAAACCCATGCGACGCATCACCCGCCCGTTTGCCTTTAGCGTTATCCTTTGTGTCCTGTCCCTTCTGGCGGCGAATTCCCCCGCCTCTGGTTGGACCACCTACCGCGGCAATCCGCAACGCACCGGCAATAGCGACGAGAAGGCCGGCCCGACGACGCCCAAGGTTCTGTGGGTGCTCCCGACCACCGAGCATTTCATCGCCTCGCCCGTGCCACACGGCGACCGCCTCTACTTGCCCGGCCTCGGCGCCTTCAACGTCTCGACTTTCTACTGCCTCGACACCACGCCTGACGCCAAGGAACGCAAGGTCTGGACCAAGTCCTCGCCGCTTTTGAAGCTGCCCATCGTCAGTTCGCCCGTGCTGTTCGACGGCAAAGTCGTCTTCGGCGACGGCATGCATCAAACCGATGGCGCGGTCCTCCACTGCCTCAAGGCCGCCGACGGTTTGCCCCAATGGCAATTCCAGGCGCCGGGCCAACTGGTCCACCTCGAAAGCGCCCCCGTCATCGCCGACAAGAGAGCCTTGGCCGGCGGCGGCAACCTCGGCGTCGTCTGCCTCGACCTTGAGAAGCTGACCCTCGATGGCAAGGAACGCACGCCCAAGGAAATTCAGACCATTCTCGAAGACAAGTGGAAGGAAATGGTCGCGCAGTACGAGAAGGACAAGCTCAAGTGCAAGGACTTCGCCATCCCCCCGAGCGAGGACAAGCTGCCCAAGCCGTCGCCCGTCAAGCTCTGGCAGCAAGGCGAGCAGAAGTGGCACGTCGATGCCCCACTCAACGTCGTCGGCGATAAGGTGCTGGTCGCCTCGGCCTTTCTCGACAAGGAAAAGGTCGGCGACCGCGCCCTGCACTGCCTCGACCTGAAGACGGGCACCCCGATCTGGCGGGCGCCGCTGACGATCAATCCCTGGGGCGGCGCCTCGGTGCAGGACAAAACCGTCATCGTCACTGGCAGCACCATCGGCTACGACACCAAATCGCTCAAGGGGGCCAAGGGCGAGGTCGCCGCGTTCAACCTCGACGATGGCAAACCGCTCTGGCCCAACGCCAAGGAAGTGCCCGGCGGCGTCGTCTCTTGTGCCGCGCTGGCCAACGGTCTGGCCATCGTGACGGCCACCGACGGCAAGGTTCGCGCTTTCACGCTGGACAAGGGCGACCGCAAGTGGATTTACGACGCCAAATCGCCGCTGTTCGCCGCCCCGGCCGTGGTCGGCGGCGTTGCCTATGTCGGCGATTTGCAGGGCGTCGTCCATGCCATCGACCTGGCGAACGGAACCGCCAAGTGGAAACTCGACCTCGGCACCGACCCGGCCGTGAAGGCTCCCGGCATGATCTTCGGCGGTCCCGTGGTCCACAACGGCCGCGTCTTCGTGGCCACGTATAACAACGAAGGCCCCAACGCCAACAAGCCGACCGTGATCGTCTGCATCGGCGAAGGCAAGTAAATAGTCCGCCGTCACCCACCGAGGACCGAGCCATGAAATGGATATCGCTATCGTGCCTGGCCATCGCCTTGCTCATCGCGGCCGCCCCCTTAGCCGCCGACAAGGACGACAAGATGCCGGGGCTGACCGTCGATAAGGCGAAGCGGACCATCACCCTCGATTGCAAGGTGGCGCCGCGCAAGATCGACGACCCGGCCTTCAAGGACATCTACCCCATCGAAGTCGTCGCTTGCTGGCCGTGGCGCAAGGATCCTCCCGGCGGCCAGAAGGCGCACGAAACCATCGTTACCATGGACTTCGCGGTCAAGCCAAGCGAGATTCAGAAGGCGCTCGAAGGACTCGGCCTCAAGCCCGGTATGCCGGTCAAGGGCGACGGCGAGCCGAAAGGCCCCGAGGTCAAGATTTTGCTCGATTTCACCGACGTGAATGGGCAGCCAAAGAAAATTCCGGTCGAACGCACCCTGGTCGCCAAGGACAACCCCAAACTCAAGCTGCCCGAGTTCAAGTGGCGCTTCACGGGATCGGCGCTCAAGGCGCCGGACCCGGAAAAGCCCGACGTGAAGGTGTCCGGCGCCGACATTTCCGGCACCCTGATTTCCGTCTTCCCGGTCACGGACGACACGATCTTCCAAACGCAGATGACCATGAAAGAGGAAAAGTTCCTCAAGCTGGAAGCCAACGATAAGCTGTTGCCGAAGATCGGCACGCCGGTGAAGTTGATTATCGAAGCGCCTGAGAAATAAGACCGCGACTGGCCTCTTGCCGAGGGTATTCCCCATGAAGTTTCGCATGAATCGTTGGTTCGGCTTCGTCGCCGTCGGTTGCTGCGCCGCTGGCCTATCGGGTTGCGCGCGCGACTCCGCCGCGATCAATCGGGCGGTGCGCGACGAAACCGAAGCGCATACCGTCGCCGTCGCTCGGGCCGAAAACGCCCGCGCCGAGGCGCCGCCCGCGCGTGGCGAACCGTTCCGCTTTCCGGCCGACCGCGGCGGCCAATTGCTCGGCCAGCTGCTGACGCCGCCCGCGCGCTGGGACGCCGACGCGGCCGCCCCTCTGACTAAGCGGGAATTGCCTGCCGCGCCTGGGGTGGGACGACCCGAACTGCCGCTGGCCGACAACCAGGCCGGTCTGCCGCGACCGCCGCTTGCCGTCAAGGCTCCTCCGGTACGACCGCACGCGCCGCCCGAGGCAACTCCTTTTACGGGGTACGCGGCCGTCCCCGTCGCTCCGTCGGCTCACTTCTTCGCCGCGGGAGCGCCGATTCGCCTGGCCTCCCCAGACGTGAACACGCCGCCGCCGCTGCCGGCGCTTGGCCACGCGACCGCCGATCGCGTGCCGCTGGAAGACCCGACGACCGATGACTCGCTCCGCGCCGCCCTGTCCGCCAGGACGCCGGCCCGCGCCGAGCCGGCGCCGTTCGCGCGCTACAATTTGCCCGACCCGTTCGAGAACGCGCAAGCGATACGCTTGAAAACACTGCCCCCGGAAGAGAGCCATCCGTCCAGCAGTACGCCCCGACCGCCGCAGCCGTAGGATATAGAGGACGCGCGGCGGGGAGAAAGCCCGCCGCGCGTTCCTTATTACTTGTGGCTTCCAGAGATGCGCACCGAAGTCCTCACCATCGATTCCCTTTGCCCGAATCCCGTGGCCATCACCCGTGCCGTCGAAGTGCTGCGCAGCGGCGGACTGGTCGCGTTCCCGACCGAAACCGTCTACGGATTGGGCGCCGACGCTCGCAATGCGGCGGCGGTGCGAGCGATCTTCGCGGCCAAGGGGCGGCCATCCAACAATCCTCTCATCGTTCACGTCGCCGATGCCACGGGAGCGCGGCTGCTGACGACCTTCTGGAACGACGCCGCCGAGCAGTTGGCCGCGCGCTTTTGGCCCGGCCCGCTCACGCTGGTGCTGCCGCGCGGAAATATCGTACCCGACGCGGTGACGGCCGGTGGCTCCACGGTGGCGGTGCGCGTGCCGGCGCATCCTGTAACGCTCGCGCTGCTGCGCGCGGCCGCTCTCCCCGTCGCGGCTCCCAGCGCCAACCGCGCCGGCAGCCTTTCCCCGACACTTGCAGCGCATGTGCTGGCCAGTCTCGACGGCCGCTTCGACCTGCTGCTCGATGGCGGTTCGACCGCGCGCGGCGTCGAATCAACGGTCGTTGATATGACGACGCATCCGCCGCGTTTGCTGCGCCCGGGACCGATCGCGTTGGCCGACCTCAAACGGGTAATTGGCCCAATCAACCGAGGAGGGGCGGCGACCGACGACCGGGACGCCCCGCTGCCGTCTCCCGGCATGTCGCGCCGCCATTACGCGCCGCGGACGCGCCTCGAATGCGTGGAGCGAAACGGCGAAGCGCGTGTCCAACTCTTGCGCAAGGAAGGGCACAAGGTCGGTTGGCTGGCGTTGGCGGATGTCGCGGCGATTCCTTCCGTCCGGGTCATCGCCATGCCGCTCGAACCCGCCGCTTACGCCGCGCGGCTGTACGCCGCCCTGCACGAGTTGGACGCCGCCAGTCTCGACGTGATCGTCGTCAGTCTGCCGCCGCGAACGGACGAATGGTTGACGATTCACGACCGGCTCAGCCGCGCCGCGGCGGATTAGGTCATCGGCCCTGGAAACAAATCGGCTCGCGCCGCCTGGTAAGTCGTCCAACATTCGTTCGCCCAACGCTGATCGGCCGATCTCAACCGCGGCACGCACGGTTCGTGATAGCGCACCCGCTTCATATACCGGCCATTCCAATAGACGTGTTCCAATGCGGCTTGCAGGTCGAGCGAAACGTCGGCGTCGGGGGCGACCAGGGGAATGCCGATCCGCGGCAGGCGGTCGCGCAGTCCTCGGAGATAGAGTTCGAAGCGCTGGCGCCGCGGCCAGCGATTGACGCAGGCGAGGTAGTCGTAGGGGCGTATCTCCTCCAACCTCCAACGGGGCACGCATAGAGTGTGGCGGCCCCGGCGTAGCAAATCGATCTCGATCAAATGGCATTCGCGCGTTAGCGTTTCGCGCTGTTTCGCCCGGTACGATTGGCGGCCCGGTCCCGCGACCTTGTTCGACGGACTGACGACTTCGATCAACGCGACCAGGTTCATGGCGTTGTACGAATCGAGGATTTCCACGCGTCGCTGACGGACTTCCAGGTCATCGACTTCCAGGATGATGGCGGTATCGGCTTGCGTTTCAGGCAAAGTCGCCGGCCTTTCCTCGCCTTCCACTTGCTGAATCCATACGTCCGGCAACCTCTGCTTTTGCCCTTCAACAATCACCCGTTCTTCCACACTGGCGACGTAGCGGGGATCGAGCGCCGGCTGCAGTTGGTCCGCTATGGCGGTAATCAAGCGGGCGTGAACGCTCTCCCACAAGACGGGATGCTCCAGGTAAGGATCCATCCCCGGAAATGGCGTCTTCATTCTCAAGTCCTCTCTGCTCAATTCACGGATGGGGCGGCGCGGCATCGCCGTTGCCCGCGCTTGCCGGCGGAAACAGATCGGGCCAGGCTGCCTTGTATTCCGCCCAGCGCTCGGTGGCCCACTGTTGATCGGCGACGGGCAACGACGGCACGCACGGTTCCTCGTAGCGCACGCGCAAAGCATAGTCTCCATCTTCATAAACCTGCTCGAAGCCGACTTGCAAGTCGAGCGGCACGTCGGCATCCTTGTCGGCCAGCGGAATCGGCACGCACGGCAAACGCTCGCGCAGTCGGCAAGGAAACATCTCGAACCGCGTGCGCCGCGGCGCGCGATTGACGCAGATCAAATACTCGTAAGGCCGCAGCGCCTGCGCGTGCCATTCGGGCACCGCCAATACATGCCGGCCCCGGCGCAACAGATCGATCTCCACCAAATGGACATCGCTGGCAAGCGTGGCGGCCTGTTTGGTCTCATAGGCGTTCCGGCCCGGCCCGGAGGACTTGTTAGCAGGGCTGATGACCTCTATGGTCGTCACTACTTTCAGGTCACGGTACGTGTCCAGGATGTCAACGTAGTGCTCCCGTATTTGCAGTTCCTCCACGTCGAGTACGATTGGCGAAGCTATCCCGGTCGCTGCAGTACGCATCGGCCCTCCTGCGCGCGTCCGCTGAATCCAGATGTCGGGAACCCGCTGGTGCTCGGGTCCTTCGATAAACACGCGGTCTTCGACCGAAGCGACATACCGAGGCCGAATCAAGGGCCGAAGTTGATGCGCTAGCCAAACCATCAGCCGCGTATGAACGCTCGGCCACAACGCATGATGCTCCAAATACGGATCCATCCCCGGAAACGGCGTCTTCATCGCTCCTCCCTCAATAATTCAGACCCGGCACCGCTACTCCGCGCTCCGTCGCGCACCGAATCGCTTCATCATACCCCGCATCGACGTGCCGCAGCACGCCCATCGCCGGGTCGCTCGTCAACACGCGCCGCAGCCGTTCGTCGGCGTCGGCGCTGCCGTCGGCGACCACGACCATGCCGGCGTGAAGGCTGTAACCAATGCCAACGCCGCCGCCGTGATGCACGCTGACCCAGCTGGCGCCGCACGCGGTATTGACGAGGGCATTCAGCACGGGCCAATCGGCGATGGCATCGGAGCCGTCCTTCATCGCCTCCGTCTCGCGGTTGGGCGACGCCACCGAGCCGGCGTCCAGGTGGTCACGGCCAATGACGAGCGGTGCCTTCAATTCGCCCGAACGGACCATCGCATTAAAGCGTAAACCCATCTTCATGCGTTCGCCGTAGCCGAGCCAGCAAATGCGCGCCGGCAGCCCCTGGAAGTGAACCTTCTCGCGGGCCAGGCGCAGCCAGCGGGCCAGTGCCTCGTTGTCGGGGAAGGCGTCGAGAACGGCGCGATCGGTTCGGTAGATGTCCTCGGGATCGCCGGACAGCGCGGCCCAGCGGAACGGCCCTTTGCCTTCGCAGAACATAGGCCGGATGTACTCGGGCACGAAGCCAGGGATGCGAAAGGCGTCGGCGACCCCGGCGTCCACGGCATGGGCGCGCAGGTTGTTGCCGTACTCGAAGACGACGGCGCCGCGCCGCTGCAATTCCAGCATCGCGGTCACGTGCCGGCCCATCGACTCCAGCGCGCGCACTTGATATTGCACAGGGTCATCGTGGCGCAGGGCGTCGAGGTCTTCCCCCGGATGGCGCTTGACCGGAACGTAGCCGTTGAGCGGATCGTGGGCCGAGGTTTGGTCGGTCACGATGTCGGGGATGACGCCGCGCCGCGTTAACTCCGGCAGCACGTCGGCGACATTGCCCACCAAGCCGACGGATAGCGCCAGGCCTTGACGTTTCGCGTCTTGCACCAATTTCAACGCCTCATCGAGATCGCGGCTGACGCGATCGAGGTAGCCGGTGCGCAAGCGCCTTTCAATGCGAACCGGATCGACCTCAATGCCGAGAAACGCGGCACCGTTCATGGTGGCCGCCAAAGGCTGAGCGCCGCCCATGCCGCCTAGCCCCGCCGTGACGATGAGGCGCCCCGCCAGGCTGCCGCCGAAATGACGCCGGCCGCATTCCGCGAAGGTTTCGTAGGTGCCCTGCAGAATGCCCTGGGTGCCGATGTAAATCCAGCTGCCGGCCGTCATCTGGCCATACATCGTCAGTCCCATCGCCTCCAGCCGGCGGAATTCCTCCCACGTCGCCCACTTCGGCACCAGCAGGCTGTTGACGATCAGCACGCGCGGCGCCATGGCGTGCGTGCGCAACACGCCCACCGGCTTGCCCGATTGCACGAGCAGCGTTTCGTCGTTTTCCAACTTTCGCAAGGTCGCCACGATGGTGTCGAACGCTTCCCAGCTGCGCGCCGCCCGGCCCGAACCGCCGTAGACGACGAGGCGATCGGGGTCTTCCGCCACCTCGGGATCGAGGTTGTTCATCAACATGCGCAGGGCCGCTTCCTGCACCCAGCCCTTGCAACTTTTGTCGCCGCCGCGCGGGGCGCGGATGACGCGCGGGCCGCTGACGGGTTCGAGAGTGATAGCTGACATGAAGACTCCCTGGCACGGGAAAAGCCGGATGCGCGACTGGCCCTATTATACCTTTATGAAACGCCTCTCCACGAAACCGGCGGCGCTCGAACTGACCGGCGACGGCCTCACCCTCGACGACGCCGAACGTCTGTTGGCCGGCCACGTTTCACGGCTGATTCTGGCCCCGGCCGCGCGCAAGCGCGTCGAGAAAGCGCGCCGCTGCCTCGAAAGCCTGATGGCGACGGGCGCCACCATCTACGGCGTCAACACCGGCTTTGGCAAGCTGTCCAACCAGCGTATCGACTTGCAGGACGTGCTTGCTCTGCAGGAAAACTTGTTGCGCAGCCATGCCGTCGGCATGGGCCGCTGGCTCGACATCGGCACCGGGCGACTGACCCTGGCGTTGCGTATCCAGGCGTTGGCGAAGGGGTATTCCGGCGTCACGCCCGACCTCATCGACCGTCTGATCGATCTCTATAACCGTGGCGTGGTGCCGGCGATTCCCGAGCAGGGCAGCGTCGGCGCCAGCGGCGATCTGGCGCCGCTCGCCCACTTGGCTCTGGTAATCATGGGCGAGGGGCGTGCTTTCCTCTTTCCTCAAGAGGGAGAAGCGGCCAAGCCCATCAGCGGCCGGCAAGCGCTGCGCCGCGTTGGGCTGGAACCCTATCGCCTCCAAGCCAAGGAGGGGCTATCGCTCATCAACGGCACGCAAATAAGTACCGCTCTCCTCGTCGATGCGTTGGTCCACGCCCGTCAGTTGGCGAAGATTGCCGACATGGCCGGCGCCATGACCATCGAGGCGACCAAGAGTTCGCGCCGGCCGTTCGACGCGCGCATCCAGGAAATCCGGCCGCATCCGGGGCAGATTGCCTGCGCCGCCAACTTGCGCCAACTGCTGGAAGACAGCGCGATCATGACCTCGCACGCAGACTGCGACAAAGTGCAGGACGCCTACAGTATGCGCTGTATGCCGCAAGTTCACGGCACGTTGCGCGACGCCGTCGCCCAGGCGACGCGCGTCGTCGAGATCGAGATGAACGCCGCGACCGACAACCCGCTCGTCTTCGCCGACACGAACGAGGTCATCTCGGGCGGCAACTTCCACGCTCAGCCGATCGCGTTGGCGGCCGACTTGTTGACGGCCGCCCTCGCCGACCTGAGCAGCATTTGCGAACGCCGCGTCGAGAACCTGGTCAATCCCGACCTGAGCGGCCTGCCTGGATTCTTGACGCCGCGGCCCGGTCTGAACTCGGGCCTAATGCTCGTCCAAGTGCTGGCCGCGGCGCTGGTGTCGGAAAACAAGGCCGCATCGTTCCCCGCGAGCGTCGATTCGATCCCGACCTCGGCCAACCGCGAGGACCACGTTTCCATGAGTACCACGGCGGCGCGCAAGTGCCGTTTCGTGGCGACCAATACCGCCCGCGTCCTGGCGTGCGAACTGTTGTGCGCCGCGCAGGGGTTGGAGTTTCTCAAGCCGTTGCAGCCGGGCAAGGGACCACGCGCCGCCCATGCTCACATCCGCGAACAGGTGCGGCCCTTGCAGCGCGACCGCACGCTGCACCGTGATCTGGAGCTTATCGAGCGCATGATCCATTCGGGCAGCCTGCTGGCGGCCGTCGAGGCAGCGGCGGGTGGTCTGCGCTGAGTTGCCCTTGCCTCGCCGCCGCCAACCCGTTATGGCCATGTCGCCCGATGGCCCGGCGACCCCGTCATGCCTAACTTTCCCATGCTGTCTATCCGCCATCTGACCGTCCGCTATGGCGATCGCGTGGCGGTTGCCGAGCTGTCGCTCGACGTGGCTCGCGGCGAAATCCTGGGCTTGCTGGGGCCGAACGGCAGCGGCAAGAGTTCGACCATCGCGGCCATCGCCGGGTTGCTGCGTCTCGTCAGCGGCGAAATTCGTCTCGATGGCCTCACGCGCGCGGAACGACCCGACGCCTACCATCGTCGCTTCGGCCTGGTGCCGCAGGAGTTTGCCCTCTACGAAGAGTTGTCCGTCATCGACAACGCGCGCTTCTTCGGCGGGTTGTATGGCACTGGCGGCCGCGACCGCGCCGCCGAGGTACTCGACTTCGTTCAGTTGGGCGACCGTGCCCGTGTGCGCGTCGGCCATCTGTCGGGCGGCATGAAGCGCCGGCTCAATCTGGCCTGCGCTCTGATGCACGATCCCGATGTACTACTTCTCGACGAGCCGACGGCGGGCGTCGATGTGCCGTCCCGCGATACGCTCTTCGCGTTGCTGCGCGAATTGCGCGAACGGGGCATGGCGATCGTTTATACGACGCATCATCTGGAAGAAGTCGAACCGCTGTGCGACCGCCTGGCCGTGATGAAGCAAGGATGCCTCGTCGCGTCCGGCACGCTCGCGGAGTTAAGCGGTCTGACGGATGCCTCGTGCCGGGTGAGCGCGCGTCTTCCCGAAGCGCTATCGCGCATCGACGAATGCGCGCTGCGTTCCCATATGAGTCCAGAGGTGGCGCTGTCAACCTGCGGCCACGAATTGACGATTATCGCCCCAGACGCCGCCGCCATGCGCCGCGCCGTCCGCGCGCTGGCGCTCTCGGGCGTGCCGTTCGATGAACTCGCGGCCGGTCGGCCGACGTGCGAACAAATCTACCTGTCCCTGACCGGAGAAGGGGCCTCATGCGATCCCGCCTTGCCTGCATCGGACGCCTGGCCTGCAAGGATTGGCGGCTCTTCCTGGCCGACCGCAGCGGGGCGGCGCTCTGCCTGACGATGCCGATCCTGCTGGCATCGATGTTTGGCGCCCTGTTCGCCCGGCCGTTGCATCGCCCCGAGTCGTGCCGAATGCCTTTGTGCGTCGTCGTCGAGGATGACAACCCCCTGACACAAAATATCGTCGCCGATCTGCTTGGCCATGTCCAATTGGACGCCCACCTCGGCACGCGCGAGGCCGCGTTGCGCTCGGCGGCACTGGCCCGGCGCTGCGTGGTGCTGGTACTGCCGGCCGGCTTCGGAACGGCGACGCGAAGTCGGAAGGCGCCGCCATCGGTGCCGTTGCTCCACGATGCCCGCAGTGATTTCGAGGCGCGCTGGGTGGAAGGCATCTTCACCGAAGTTGTCATGCGCCGCCTCGCTCGGGAGTGGCTGGGGCCGCTGGCCACGGGCTTGAGCGAGCGGCCCTTTACGGTAGAGCGCCAGCAGGCAGTGCCCACGGCCAACGCCTACGCCCACAGCTTTTGCGGCATGACCATTCAGTATCTCCTCTTTTGGGGCATGGACAGCGGCTTGCTCTTGCTGCGCGAACGGCGCCGCGGCCTTTGGCGCCGCGTGCGCGTGGCGCCGGTGCCGCTCTCGACGCTGCTTCTGGGCAAGGTCGCCGCGACATCCGGCATAGCGCTGACAATGATCGCCGTTACCTTTGGCTTCGGTTGGCTCGTCTTCGGCGTCCGCGTCAGTGGGTCGGCTGTGGCGTTCGTGGCTCTCGCCGTGGCCGTGTCGCTGCTGGCGGCGGCGACGGGCCTGTTCGTGGCGGCGGTGGGCGGCACCGAGGGACGCACGCGCAGCGTCGCCATCCTCGTCATCCTCGCGCTCGCCATGCTCGGCGGTCTGTGGCTACCGGCGTTTCTTTTGCCCGAATGGGTGCGGACTGGCTCTCTTGCCCTGCCGACGACGTGGGCGCTCCGTGGACTGGAGGGAGTCGTCGCCGGTGGCATGACCGGGGCGGAAGCGCTGCCGAGTTTGGCGGCGATCCTGGCATTCACCGTCGTATTGTTGAGCCTGGCGCTGGCCGGCTTCGCCTGGCGCGAAGTCCGAGGCATTGGAGTGGAGGACGCGGCATGAACGCGATCGCTTTTGCCCTCATTACGATAGCAGTACTCGTCCAGCTACCCGCGCAGCCGCCGCCCGTCTTGTCGATGGTCGATCAATTCGACAAGCCGCGCGAACTGGCGTCCCTGCGCGGCGCGGTCGTCGTACTCGTCTACGGCGACCGGCAGAGCGCGGACGCCAACCGCGCCCTGGGCGAGCGGCTGCACGTTTTGTTTCATCCCAGCGCCAAGGGCTTCTCGGCGGCGAAGGCGCGGTTGGCTCCCGTCAAGCCGGTGGCCGGTTGGCCCGAGGGGAGCACCGCCGTGGACGTGAAGGTCGTGCCAATCGCCTGCGTCGGGCCGGTGCCCGGACTGGTGCGCTCGTTCATTCAAGCCGAGATGCGCCGGCAGTCGCCGGAACTGCCCCTCTGGTTGGATTTTCAAGACGCGATGCGCAAGGAATACGGCGTCAAGGCCGGCATTCCCAACGTGGCCGTTTTCGACGCGCGGGGAATATACCGCTATGCCTGGTCGGGCGATCCGCGCAAGGTGAGCGTCGATCCGTTGATCCAGGCGATTGAGGCGTTGCAAGCGGAAGCGGGGCCAGTGATCCCGCCTTAGACGTCGGCACGCGACTTGCTCACCATGAGGCGATGCCTGAAGGCTCTCCCTAGGTAGCTTCATTCCGAAACGGGAACGGGAAAATCAAACAGATAGCGGAGCAACACCCATGCGAACCGTACTCGGCTGGATCCTCGAAAGGTGGATCGGCGAACGACTGGAGCGCTGGACGACGCTCAAGGAGAAACTGCCTGGCCCCGTGACGGCCACCGCCTTGACCGCCTTTCATGCCGTCCTCGCCGGCATCGTCTCCTGGGCGGTCACGGGAATGTTGAGCGGCGGCTTTTTATTGCTCGCTTGAGCGCCACCTATAGACCTCTCCCCAGCCCGGCGACCCGCACGAAGGGCGCCGGGCTATCTCTTGCGCCTCAGCTTTTCGGCGCGATCCATTTCCTCTTGCACTCTCTGACCTAACTCGCTCAGCGCCTGTTCGCGCGGCAATGAGGCGTAACGTTTCCCATCCAGGGGCCGTCCGACCGAAACGGAGATCGTGGCCGGCGTCGGCGGCAAAAAGAGCGGCGCCAGGCGCGGTAGTTTCCGATGCGGGGGCCAGGCGTGCGTGGCCCCGGCGATGCCCACGGGGACGACCGGCACGGGCATCTTGCGCAACAATAGATGGATGCCCGGCTGAAACGCATCGAGTCGGCCGTGGGGCGTGCGCGTGCCCTCGGGAAACACCAGTACCGCGCGGCCTTCCGTCAGCTGCTGGATCACCGTCCGCAGCCCCTCTTTGCCGACGCCGTCCTGATCAATCGGAAACGTGCCGAAGCTGCGCAACAGCGCGCCGAAGGCCGGTTGGCGGAACAGCGTCTTGCGCGCCAGGAACTTGAGCCGCCGCGGCGACGCCACGCCGACGAGGATCGGATCGAAAAAGCTTTGGTGGTTGGCGATGGCCAGGACCGGCCCGGTGCGCGGCATGTTTTCCTTGCCGCGGAAGCGCAGGCTCGAACCGAGGGTGAAGCCCGTGTAGATGGTCAGGTACGCTAAGTCGTACCAGGGAGAGCGGAGCCAGGGAGGCATGGTCGAACTTCCTGCTCCATTCGGGCGATGACGGCGTCGAGCGAGAGGTGCGTCGTATCGAGGCAAATGGCGTCGGCGGCGGGCACCATCGGCGCCAGGTCGCGGTGGGCGTCGCGGCGGTCGCGCGCCTGCTGGGCCTGGAGCACTTCTTCCCAGGGGATCGCTTCGCCGCGGCTGGACAATTCGCGGTGCCGGCGGCGTGCGCGTTCGACGGGGTCGGCCACCAGGAAAAATTTACGCGCCGCGTCGGGAAAGACAACGGTGCCCTGGTCGCGGCCCTCGCAGACCATGTCGCGGCCGGCAGCGATGCGGCGCTGCAGTTCGCCGAGGCGGGCACGCACCACGGGGCTATCGGCCACGGCGCCGGAAGCGGCCGTTACCTCCATGGCGCGGATGGCGGCGGTCACGTCCTCGCCGTTGACATGCACCCGGCCTCTCGGCATTTCGAGGCGGAAATCGCTCAGCAACCGACGCAAGGCATCTTGATCGCGCAAGTCAATGCCGGCGCGTAGCCCCATCAAAGTGACGGCCCGGTACATGGCGCCGGTGTCGAGGAACTCGAAGCCGAGGCGCCGCGCCAGACCACGCGCCGCGCTACTCTTGCCGGCGCCGGCCGGGCCGTCGATGGTGATAATCATTGCGCGCTCACTAGGCGTCGTGGCCGCCTCAAGGCCGCGGCACCACGCGAATCTCATACGGCTTGTCAGTGCCCAGCTGCCGGCCCTGCGCGACCTGGTAGCCCGGCACCGCCGGAATGCGCAGCGAGAACGGGCCGGCGGGCAAACGCAGTTCGCGCGACTCGTAAGGCCGCAGCGTGTAGCCCAAGTCGTTGACGACGAACTCCATCGCCACGGGATAGTCGTTGCCCAGCAGCACGCGGCCCGTCGTGGCCGGCGACAGGGCGACGCGCGCCACCGGCATCTGCTCCCGGATCGCCTTGAGCGACGTTTCGAGGCGATCCAGTTGCTTGCGCAAGTCCTCCGTGTTTGGGCCATAGTTCGACACGGTGGCCGGCTTCATTGCCTCGACTTTGTCGCGCAGCGCCTTCATCTCGGCCTTCATGGCGGCGATGTCGGTCTGCGTGGTTTCGAGGGCCTTTTGAATCTTGACGTCGGTACGTTTCTCCGCATCCGACAGTTTGGCATCGATGCCATCGACCGACTTTTGCAGCTTTTCGAGCAGTGCGGCAATGGGGTCCGGCCCCTTGTCGGCCGGCTTTTCGTCGGCCCCCCGCACGACGCTCGTCGAGAGCAGCAGCGAGCAGAACAATAGATTGATGGCGCGCGACATGGTGCAATCTCCACGATGATGATGATGATTGTTAGATTAGATACGATCCGCGCGGCAAGCAAGTGAAAAGCATGGCGAGGGGGTTCGCGGCCGCCCGGACCCCGAACCCCCCGCCAATTTTTTTATAGGGGCGATTTCGCGGCCCCGCTCACCCCGTCTGCTCAGTTTTCCTCGAATTGAGCGATCCGATTGACCGCTTCGTCGGCGTCCTCGCCGTTGTCTTCCGCGATACGATATTGCATCAAGAAGGCGTCTTCGCCGCTGTCTTCGTAGTAGGCGCGCAGGACGCGCAGGGCACGGAAGCCCTGGTGTTGGAAGAACAATTGGGCCGCCAGGTTGGTCTCGCGGACTTCCAGCGTGATGCGCGTCCGGCGATGGCTCGACAACTTGCTGATGAGCTTGGTGACCATTTGTAGGCCGACGCCGAGACGCCGATAGCTCGGCTGCACGGCGAAATTGAGGATGTGCAATTTCGACTTGTGCAATTCGTAGATCATGAAGCCGACGACCTTGTCGCCCTGCTCGGCGACCATGCCGATGCAGTTGCGCTGGCGCAGGCAGCGAAGAAAATCCTCCTCGGTCCACGAGTATTCGAAGCTGGCTTGCTCGGCCTGCAGGACCTCGGGCATGTCCCGGCGGATCATCCAGCGAATATGCACCCGGACTTGATCCTTTTCCGTGCGACCCGCATTCATGAACGACTCCTCCCCTCAACGGCGCGCGAAGCCCCCTCCGTGGGTGCGCCACGCCTCCGCTTCTCATTCCGTTCCGGCTGACGACTGATAGGTCTGGCGGGGGCTGTCCGCGATGGGTCCGGGCGTTCACCGATCCCCAAACCGCCCGAGGATATTAGCAACGCCCCCAGTGGCGCTCAAGGTCAAGGTACGGCCGTTGAACCGTGCCCTTGGCGAGCGGGGTCGCGTGAGCGCCCCGAGCGCGGCGGCAAAGCCAGGCTCCCTTTCCAGTAATTCTCGAAGGGCGATGGGCAAGATAAGGGTGGGGGAATCCTTCCCCCTTTGAGCAGCCGTCGTGGCCGCGAGTCGCTCGCAAGCTGCGGTGGTAAATGCAAGAGCAAGGGGGTCAAGATATCCGCCCGCAGCTGCTTTGGCAAACATTCTTTGCCTTTCGTTGATATTTGACTGTCCGCTCGCCCTAAGGCTATTCATTAAAGATAGTTGCCGTTAGTCTTCCCAGAAGTGCGTCGTCTCGCTCGCGCACACGGGTTGGCGCAATTGGTCGCTGAACAGCTGTACGTTTAGTCGCCACTCTCCCGCTTTGGTCGCGCGTGCCTTGACGCGATAGACCGCTTCGGCGCGGAGCGCCAGCCGCGGCAACAACTCGAAGCGGACGACCTGCCCCTCCACCCGCCCATTGCTGGGGCCAGTGCCTTCCACGGGCATCAAGCCCTCCGTCGCCATCGCCGTCAGCCTTAGATTGGTGCCAGCGACCATGCCCTGATTGACGACCCGAATCTCGTAGACGGTCTCTTGCCCGACCCGCAGCGGATCCTCGGCGTCGCGGACCTCGAGCAAGATCATCGGGGCCGCCCCAACTTCCAGGCTTGCCGAAGCGGCCGTTTCCGCCAGGCCGTCGGCGCGGGCGAAGGCCCGGCAGTGCATCGTACCCACGGAATCGCCGGCCACGCGCACCGCCAGCCCGCGGCGTTCCCTCGGCCCCAATTCCAAATTCCAGGAGACGAGCGGCCGTCCCGCGTCGTGGTGCCCCGCGTCGCTCGCCAGGAGAAAGCGCATTCCTTCCGGTATCTGACACTCGACGACCAGGTGATTCGTGGGCGCATCGGTGCCGTTGACGATTTCCAGGTCGAATTCCGCCGCGCGGCCCAGATAGCGCTGGTCCGGCCCGGTGAGCCGCAGTCGCAGACCGGGCGGCACGACGAGGAGTTCGACCCGAGCGCTTGTGACCAGGCCGCCGTCGGCTGTCACGCGCACTTCGTTGACTTGCGGCCCCGGCTGCACGGCGGTCGCATCCAGAGCGATCGTCTTCGTCTCGCCCGGCAACAAGCGCGGCAGGTCGGCCTCGATGGTCCGGCCCTGCGCGTGGCGCAACCCCGGCGGCAACTCTTCGTGGATCAGTAGCCCGGTGGCGACCCCGCTGCCGGAGTTGGCGATACGGAGTTCAAACGTCGCCCGGTCGCCGACCATGACGGTTTCGGGGCCGGTCAGCGTCACGGACAGCCTGGGCCGCGTGACCCGTGCCTTCCACGAACTCTGGCTGTGCGTCAGCGCCGCGGCGGGTTGAAAATCGCCTTCCCGCCCCGGTTCGACGACCAGGCGCAAGCGTCGCTCGCCGCCTCCCTCGACCGTTCCCAGGTCCCAGGCCAGGCGCTCGTCGTGGAAATCGTCCGGCGGAGGTTCGGCGCGGACGAGATGAGCGTCGGCCGGCAAGCGCTCTTCGAGACGCACCCGCTCGGCGGCCATCGCGCCGCGATTGCGGACCACCACCACGACCGTGAGCGCCTGGCCGACGATCCCCTCCGTTGCCCCCACGGTCTCAACGCTCAAGGCGGCCGGCGCCGGGGACTGGGCGGACGCTTCACCCAGAGGCCAGGCGCATCCCAGGAGCAACGCGAACAGCCATCGGCCACGGAGCGGCAAAGCTATCCCCTCTACGACGACCGACCGCGATACTGCTCGACCGGATACTTCAGCGCGTTGCGCGTCACCTTGGACCGTATCGCGTCGCTCAGGTCAATGCCGAGTGTCAGGCTGAGGTTGAGCAGCAAGCAGGCGACGTCGGCCATTTCGTCGGCCACCTTGCCGAGTTTCGTCGGGTCGTTCACGACTTGACGCGAGGCCTCGCCTTCCTGCCACAGGAAGTGTTCCATCAACTCCGCGGCCTCGCAGGCCAGGGCCATGCTGAGGTTCTTCGGCGTGTGGAACGGCTGCCAGTCGCGCTCGGCGGCGAAGTGC
>JBBSES010000003.1:0-24657 GCA_038239465.1 Gemmatales bacterium | reverse complement strand
GTCCATCTCCGCACGGCCGTGGCCGACGATGAAATCGAGTATCAAGAAACCGCCGGCCATCTCTGTACGATCCGCTACCCGATCCCCGGCACCGATGACGCCGTGCTCGTCTCGACCACCCGGCCCGAGACCATGCTTGGCGATACGGCCGTGGCCGTTCACCCCGACGACCCCCGATTCAAGCACCTGATCGGCAAGACGGTCACGCTCCCGCTCACGGGCCGCGAAATCCCGATCGTCGGCGACGCCATCCTGGTCGATCCCGAGTTCGGCACAGGATGCGTGAAGGTCACGCCCGCTCACGACCCGAACGACTATCAAACCGGCCTCCGGCACAACCTGCCGATGATTAACCTGATGAACCCCGACGGCACCTACAACGAGAACGCGGGGCTTTACGAGGGCCTCGATCGCCGCGAAGTCCGCAAGCGAGTGGTCTCCGACCTGGAGGCCGGAGGATTGCTCGCCAGGGTCGAGCCGTATACGAACCGCGTGGGCCTCTCCGACCGGAGCAAGACCCCGATCGAGCCGTATCTATCGGATCAATGGTTCGTTCGGATGGGCGACGAACCGGACGGCTCGGCCGGGTTCGCTCAGAAGGCGATGGACGCCGTGACCTCCGGCGCGATGAAGATTCATCCCGAGCGCTACGCCAAGAGCTATCTCGACTGGCTCGGCGAAAAGCGGGATTGGTGCATCAGCCGGCAATTGTGGTGGGGCCATCGCATTCCCATCTGGTATGCACGCTGCCCCGAGGCGGAACTGAAACGCGCCTTTGCCGGCCGCGATGACGTGACCTGGCGCCTCGACGAAGAGAATGGCCAATGGCTCGTCTGCGCGCTCGACGACCTACCCGCCGACGCCCTGGGCGACAAGTACCCGTTGACGCAAGACCCCGACGTCCTCGATACCTGGTTCAGTTCCGCGCTGTGGCCGCACTCGACGCTCGGCTGGCCGGAACCAACACCCGAGTTAGAGTATTATTATCCGACCAACGTCCTCGTCACCAGCCGCGACATCATCACGTTATGGGTGGCGCGCATGGTCATTACGGGGCTTTATAATCTCGGCCAAGTGCCCTTCGCCGACGTCTATATCCATCCCAAGATATTGGACGGATTCGGCGAGACGATGAGCAAAATGAAGGGCAACGGCATCGACCCCCTCGACATCATCGAGCGTTATGGCACCGACGCGCTGCGCTTCACGATGGTCTACCTGGCGACCGAGACGCAAGATAGCCGGATGCCGGTGGCCAACGTCTGCCCGCACTGCGGCACGCTCGTCCCGGTCAAGCAAGAACATATGTCCATGCGCACGCGCAAGGTGACGTGCCCGAACTGCAAGAAGCCGTTCCGTCCCGGCGGTCCCTGGCCGGCGCCCGACGCGGAACTGACGACGGCGAAGCAGGCGTCGGACAAGTTCGACATGGGCCGCAACTTCGCCAACAAGATCTGGAACGCCGCCCGCTTCCTGCTGCTCAACCTGGAGGGATACACGCCGGCCGCCATTCACCTCGACGGCTTGCCGCCGGAAGACCGCTGGATCCTCAGCCGGCTGTCGTCCGTCACGCAAGCAGTCACGGGCCAGCTGGAGGCGTTCCGCTTCAGCGAGGCGGCGCGATCGGTCTACGAATTCACCTGGTCGGAATTCTGCGATTGGTATGTCGAGATGAGCAAGGGACGGCTACGCAACCCGGACACGCGGCCGTTGGCGCAGCGGATGCTCGCCGGTTTGCTCGACGCCATCTTGCGGTTGGCGGCGCCGATCATGCCGTTCGTGGCCGAGTCGATCTGGCAGGCGCTCAACGAGGCCGCCTTTGAACGCGGCTTGCCCGGCCCGGAACCAGCGACCGAAAGTGTCGTCATTGCCCCTTGGCCCGCGTTCCCCGTGGAATGGCAAGACCCGGTGCGCGAGCGGCGCACGGAACTGATGAAAGACCTCGTCAAGGCGGTGCGCGAAATCCGCGCCCATTACCAGGTGGATAGCCGCACGAAGCTGAACGTCTTCGTCCGCTGCCGGGCCGAGACGGCGCTGCACCTCGAAGGCGCGGCGCCGCTGTTGGAATTGCTCGAAGGCGCCCACCTCGCGGACGACGGCTGCGGCCCCGACACGCGCAAACCGCCGCAATCCGCGGCGCACGTGCATCCGGACTTCGAGGTCTACGTCTCGCTGGCCGGCCTGATCGACGTGCCCGCCGAGATCAAGCGTCTGGAGAAACAGCGCGGCGACAAGAGCAAGGCCTTGCAGGGCACTCGGGCCAAGCTGGAGAATGTCAACTTCCGCGACAAGGCGCCGCCGGAGGTGGTGCAACAACAGCGCGCCGCCGTGGCCGACCTGGAAAAGCAGCTGCATGTGATCGAGGAGAACTTGCGCGAATTGCGGCAGGATGTACAATGACGCGCGGTGCAGTGCGGTTCGCTCCGGGAGCGTGGCCCCATGATTCTGTTGCAGGGTAGCGTCGCGTCTGGGCAATTTCTCCTCTGGGGCGAGACACCGCGCGCGACTTCACGGCGAGGCGCGGATACGTCTTTGCCGCACGGCGCGGATGGCGACGCCCTGCGCACCGCCCTGGCGAGCGCGTTGCCGTCGGCCCCATCCATTGTCGAGCAGCGCAGCGCCTGGCTGCCGACCGTGGCCGGTCAACCGCTCGCGTCCAGCCCACTCATCGCTGATGCCCCGGAGTCGCCAGACGCGCCGACGCTCGCTCCCTGGGAAGTGGCGGTCCTGCCGCTGCCGCTCGACCGGGCCATTGACTTGCTCTGCGCCTGCCGCGGCAAGGAGACGCTGGCGCCCGGCGTCATCGTTGGCATGAGCCTGGCCTATTGGGCTGAGGTGTTGGCCCTGGCCGGCGCCTTGGCGGCGCGCGAACAATTTCTTCCGGGCATTGAGAAACGGGAAGAGGGCTGGCGTGCCCGCTGGCAGCCGGTGTTGGCGGGGCCGGATCAACAGCAGCTGACGCGCCTGTCCGCGGCGATGCCGGGCGCCTGCCGAGCGATTCACGATAGGAGCGCGGCCCCCCATCAACCGGCCGCCACAGTGGTGGCCGACTTCGTGGCCGGTGTGGTCGATACCCTGGTCCGCTCGGCCGCGCCCGCGAACGGCGCGACGCTGCCGGAGGTCGGGAAACGAGGCAAGGGAGTCCGCTTCGATAGTTTGCACGATCAATGGCTCCATGCCTTGCGCGAAACCGACGGTACTTTGCGCGGCAGCGGCGCCGACTTCATCGGCCTATCGCGGCAGGTGGTTAACTGGCAACGGCCGGTGCTGACCGCGGTGGCCGCCCCCTTTCGCCTCTGCTTCCGACTGGAAGAACCCCAACCCGAAGGCAAGAACGGCGATTCGCAACCGTGGACCGTCCGCTACTTGCTGCAAGCGCAAGACGATCCCAGCCTGCTGATACCGGCCGAAAAAGCCTGGAAGCCGACCGGCCCGACGGGCACGCTCCTCAAACGCCACGGCTTCGCGCCGCGCGAATACTTGCTCGCGGCGCTTGGCCAGGCGGCCGCCCTCTGCCCGCCCGTCGAGGCCAGTCTGAAAACGCCGACGCCGTCGGGCTTCGAGTCCGACACCACCGAGGCGTTCCAATTCTTGACCGAGTTCTCGCAGTCGCTGGAGCAGGCCGGCTTCGGCGTTCTGTTACCCGCTTGGTGGACGCGCACCGGCAGCAAGCATCGGCTCAGTGTCGCGGCCCAGGTGAAAAGTCCCAAGTCGCAAAGCGGCGGCCTGGGAATACGGCTGAACGAGATCGTTCACTTCGATTGGTTGGTGGCCCTGGGCGACCAACTTTTGTCCTTGGAGGAACTGCGCGAATTGGCCCGCCTCAAGCAGCCCCTGGTGCGCGTACGCGGCCAGTGGGTGCAGGTCAGCGCTCAGGAAATCCAGGCAGCCCTCGATTTTTGGAAGGCCAAGGAAGACGCGCAAGCCACCGTGCGCGAGGTCTTACACATGGCCCTGGGCCGCGCCGACACGCCGGGCGGCCTCGCCTTCACCGGCGTCCGCGCGAGTGGCTGGGTAGGCACGCTCCTCGAACAGCTCGAAGGCAAGGAATCGTTCGAGGAACTGCCGCCGCCCGAAGGATTCCACGGAACGCTTCGTCCCTACCAGCTGCGCGGCTATTCCTGGCTCGCCTTCCTCTCGCGCTGGGGCCTCGGCGCTTGCCTCGCCGACGATATGGGATTGGGCAAGACCGTGCAAACTTTGGCGCTGGTCGAACGCCACTGGCAGGAGAAGGAACGGCGCCCCACGCTGCTCGTCTGCCCCACGTCCGTGCTGGGCAACTGGAAGAAGGAAGCCGAGCGCTTCACGCCCGAGTTGCCGGTGCTGATCCATCACGGCGTGGGACGACGACGCGGCGCCGGCTTCATCGAGGAAGCCGAGAGCCAGGCGCTGGTTGCGTGCAGCTACGCCCTCCTGCACCGCGACCTCGAACATCTGGCGAAGGTCCGCTGGGCCGGCGTCATTCTCGACGAGGCGCAAAACATCAAGAACCACCAGACCCAGCAAGCGCGAGCGGCACGCTCCTTGCAAGCGGATATGCGCGTCGCCCTCACGGGAACGCCGGTCGAGAATCATGTCGGCGATTTGTGGTCGATCTGCGAATTCCTCAATCCCGGCTTTCTGGGCAGCCATTCCGAATTTCGCCGCCGCTTTCAGATTCCCATTCAGGCCCAGCGCGATCCCGAGGCCGCCGATCGCCTCAAGCGCCTGACCGGCCCCTTCATCCTGCGCCGGCTCAAGACCGACAAAAGCGTCATCACCGACTTGCCCGCCAAGCTGGAAATGAAGGTCTACTGCAACTTGACCAAGGAGCAGGTATCGCTCTATGCCGCCGTCGTCGCCGAGTTGGAGCGAGATTTGAAGCGCGCCGACGGCATCCAGCGCAAGGGCGTCGTCCTGGCGGTCCTCTCGAAACTCAAGCAGGTGTGCAATCATCCGGCGCAATTCCTGGGCGACGCCTCGGCCATCGCCGACCGCTCCGGCAAACTGGCTCGGCTGACGGAAATGCTCGACGAACTAGCCCAGGCCGGCGACCGTGCCCTCGTTTTCACGCAGTTTACCGAGATGGGCGCCATCCTCCAGAAGCACTTGCAGGAGACGTTTGGCCAGGAGGTGCCGTTCCTTCACGGCGGGGTCACGCGCAAGCGGCGCGACGAATTGGTGGCGCGCTTCCAGGCGCCGGGCGGCCCGCGTTTCTTCCTCCTGTCACTCAAGGCGGGCGGCACCGGCCTCAACCTGACGGCCGCCAACCACGTCTTCCACTTCGACCGCTGGTGGAATCCGGCCGTCGAGAATCAGGCCACCGACCGCGCCTTCCGCATCGGCCAAAAACGCAACGTGCAGGTTCACAAGTTTCTCTGCGTCGGTACGCTGGAAGAGAAGATCGACGAGATGATCGAGCGCAAGAAAGACATGGCGGCCCGAGTCGTCGGTACCGGCGAGGCCTGGCTGACCGAGTTGTCGAACGAACAATTGAAAGACCTGGTGGCTTTGCGCCGGGAAGCCTTGGGGGAGTAAACATACGATGTGGTACAACCGCTACGATTCCTACTTCCCCAAGTCGCGTCCGCGCGCCGCCAAGGGCGGCATCAAGGCCCAATCGAAGCGCGGCCAGTTCGGCGAGTCCTGGTGGGCCAAGCGCTGGATCGCCGTCCTCGAAAGCTTCGACATCGGCGGCCGTTTGAGCCGGGGCCGCTCCTATGCCCGCAACGGCCAAGTCCTCAACATCCACATCGACAAGAGCGAAGTCACCGCGGAGGTTCAAGGCTCGCGGCCGACGCCCTACGACGTCACGATCCAGGTAAAGGCCCTGTCGGCGGCGGAATGGTCGCGGCTCATCAAGGCCCTCTCAGGCCAGGCCATTTATACCGCCAAATTGCTGGCCGGTGAGATGCCGCAAGATATCGAAGAGGTGTTTAAGGAAGCGAAGCTCTCGCTCTTTCCCGAGAAATCGGGCGACCTGAAGACCTCTTGCTCCTGCCCCGACTATTCCAATCCCTGCAAGCACATCGCGGCGGTCTACTACCTGATCGGCGAGGAGTTCGACCGCGATCCGTTCTTGCTGTTCCGCCTACGCGGATTGAGCCGCGACGAATTGCTGGCGCGGCTCGCCGCGCCGGAGAAAAAAGCGGCCAGGGGCAAGAAAGCCGTGGTCGCGGTGGAAGCGCCGCCCCCCTCCGAGCCGCTGCCGGTCGATCCCGCCGCGTTCTGGACCGGCGGCCCCTTGCCGACCGACGCGGCCGTCCCGGTGAGTTCCCCGCGCGTCTCGGCGGCGCTGGCGAAACGGCTCGGCAATTTCCCCTTCTGGCGAGGCAACGACCCCTTCCTGGATACCCTGGAAAAGACGTATGCCGCCGCCGCTCAAGCCGGCTTGAATGCCTTTTTGGGCGAGCGGAAGGGCGATTCCGTCAAGGGTTAGCGAGGCTGTCTTCAAAATAGCCCGGCGAGGGGGACGTAAACCTCCTGAGTGTGCATTCTCAGAGCGGCTCAAGTCCCCGCTCGCCAAGTATGCGTCCGACAAAGGTAGTAGGGTCATGTTCCCCGTCGGCTTCGAATTCAATTCCGCGGCTTCATTTTGGGCGAGTTTTTGGCTCTATCAATTCGTGCTAGCTCGACAGGATAGCGAAACCGGGGAGCGTTTGTACAAATGACTGCGGATGCCCATTCTCAATGTCCCCCCGCATACACGCTCCTTCCTCCATCCACCCGCAAACAATCCCCCGTCACGAAATCGTTGTCGATCAGGTACAGCACGGCTTGCACCACATTCGCGGGCAACCCCTCGCGCTTCACCAGGGTCGCGTCGATGGCCGCGCGCTTCTCCGCTTCGGGCAGGTCGGCCGGCAGCATGACGGGACCGGGAAGAACGGCGTTGACCCGCACTCGGGGGTTGCGCGTGCCCAATTCGACGGCCAGGCAGCGCGTCAGCGTCGGAATGGCGCCCTTGGATGGAAAGTAGGCGGCGTAGTTCAAGTAGGGCCGCGTCTCGGCCCAGTCGCCGAAGTTGACGATGCAGCCGCCCTCGGGTTGCTTTACCATCACCAGGCCGGCGTGTTGGGCACAGAGAAAGGTGCCGAGCGTATTGGTCTCGAAGTGGCGGCGCACGTCGTCGGCGGTCACGTCTTCGAGTTTCTTCGATTGCCAGATGGCGGCGGTATTCACCAACACGTCGAGGCGGGCGAAACGCTCCAGGGTGGAGTCAATCAGCCGTTTTACCGCCGCCTCGTCGCCCAGATCGCCGGGCACGGCGATGGCGGCGCCGCCGCGCTTCTCGTAGCGCGCGACGCTCTCCTTCGCTTCCTCGGCCGAACTCCGGTAATGGATGACCAGCGCGTAGCCGCGCTCGGCCAGAGCATCGGCGACATGCGCTCCGATGCGGCGCTTACCGCTGCCGGTGATGAGAGCGACTTTACTGGGGATCATGCGCACCCGTTGGATAGACGAGAAGCCGTAATTGAATAGCGGAGTGCGCGAAGCGGCAAGCCCTGTCTCTCAGCGCGAGCGCGCCGCCAGTCGGAGAATGCCGACGGTGCCGTTGCCATGGGTGACGGCGAGATGGCGGCCGTCGCCGGAGAAGGCGAGGCCGGTGGTGGAGCCGGGGAGTTGCACGGCGCGGAGTTCTTTTTCCTTGCCGCGCTCCAGGCTCCAAAGGACGAGTCGGCCGTCGTTGCCGGCGACGGCGAGCGTCTTGCCGTCGAGGGAGACGGCGGCCGATTACGACCAGCACCGCTCGACGGCCTTGAGGACGCCGATCAAACCGTGCTGGATGCCGTCCCGTTGGGCCACCTGGCGTGCCCATGCCTCTTTATTCAGGGCATTGTCGTTGAGGAACCGGAGGGGTCGCTGCTGCGGGACGGCGACATCCTCGGCCGCTTGCCGGACTTCGGCGGTGATACCGCTGGCGAAGGTCTTGAAATCCTTGAGCAAGATGTGGCCGTAGGCAAGGAGGCTCCTCATGCTGGCCGCCTTCATCAAGGCCCGCCGGGTGCCGCGGAATCGCATGCGGTGGAGCCGGCGCATATTCGCACCGGCCTGCATCGTTCGGCGCCAAAGCGGGCGATGGGATTCGAACCCACGACGTCCAGCTTGGGAAGCTGGCATTCTAGCCGCTGAATTACGCCCGCGACCTCTTTGGATCTTAGCTGGCGCCGGTCGGATTGCAACGGCAAAGCGGGGTCGCTCAGTCTCCTTTGCGCTCGGGCGGGGTCCATTTCTTTCCCGGCACGACCAGCACGGGGATCGTCAAGCGGTGCAGCAGCGGCGCCACGGTTTGGCCCAATGCCAGATCGGCGAGGAACTGATGGCCATGCGCGCCGACGACCAGCAAGTCGAGCTTTTGCTCGATGGCTAGTCGCGCCAGTTCCACGGCCGGTTCGCCGTAACCGAGATAACCGTCGGCTTCCAGCCCCGTTTGCCGCAGGTGATCGACCACTTCGGCCATGCGCTGGCGGTCGCTGCGTGCCTCCTCGTCGTCAGCTTGCGGTCCGTGGATCGCCGCCGCCGGCCCCTCGACCACGTGAATGGGCACCAGACGGGCGCCGTGGGCGCGCGCCAGAGCCAGCGCTTGCGCCAAGATGGCGTCGTCGGCGCCTTCCAGTTCAAGGGCGGCGCCGATGTGCCGGTAGCTCACTTCGGGCAAAGCGGCCGGCGTCGCGGGCGGTCGGCCCTTTTGGTGCCGTTGCCGCCACAGCGGATAGAAGCCGACCCAGCCCAGGAAAAATGCCAGCATCAGGGCCACTGGGCCGAGCGTGGCATGGATCAGCCACCCTTGGCTGCCCTCCTTGTCGAGGTTTTCGGCCCAATCCATCATCTGCATCGCCATGAAGACGACGTTCAGGCCGATGACGATCGCGGCGCACGACCAGGCCAGAATCTTGAGCCAGCGCCGGCTGGCGAACGTTCCCATGCGCGCGGGGTCGCTGGTGAATTGCACCAGCGGCACGATGGCGAACGGCAGCTGGAAACTGAGGACCGCCTGACTTAGTACCAGGAGAGACAGCAAACGGTGGTCCACCTCTTTCGGGTCGGCCGAGCCGTCGCCGCCGGCCAAGCCGATAACCAGCAGCGCCGGTAATAAAGCCAGGGAGCGCGTGAACAAGCGGCGCACCCACGGCTTCAAACGCAGACGAATGAATCCTTCCATGACCACCTGCCCGGCGAGCGTGCCGGTCAACGTCGAGCTTTGGCCCGACGCCAAGAGCGCCACCGCGAACAGGACGGACGCTACCACCGGGCCGATTACCTGCGCCGCCAGGAGGCGATGCGCTTGCGTCAGGTCTTCCACTTCCTCGGGATAAAACGTGGCGGCGGCCAACACCAAAATGGCGGCATTAATGAAGAAGGCGCCATTCAGGGCAATCAACGAATCGAGGAAGTTATAACGGCACGCCAGGCGCTTTCCCTCGTCGGTGCGCGGGAAGGCGCGCGTCTGCACCAGGGCGCTGTGCAGATACAAATTGTGCGGCATCACCGTGGCGCCCAACATGCCGATGGCGACATAAAGGCTCGGGCCGATGGCGCCGGGAGCCAGCGTCGGTATCAGCCCTCCCGCGGCGGCCGACCAATCGGGCCGGGCCAAGACGATCTCGACGACGAAGCTGACGGCGATGACGCCGACCAACGCAATCGTCACGATTTCGATCAGGCGCACGCCGCGCCGCTGCAACGCCAATAGAAGAAACGTATCCGCGGCGGCGATGGCCAGTCCCCAGAGGTAGGGAACGCCGAACAGGAGCTTCAAGCCGATGACCGTGCCAATGACCTCGGCCAAATCCGTCGCGGCGATGGCGATTTCCGTCAAGAGCCAGAGGCCGAAGACGGTGCCGCGCGGGTAACTTTCGCGGCACGCCTGGGCGAGATCGCGGCCGGTGACGACGCCCAGCCGCGTGGCCAATCCCTGCAAGAGGACGGCCATCAGGTTGGACATCAGCAACACCCACAGCAGCCGATAGCCGAACTTCGAGCCGGCTTGCAAATCGGTGCCCCAGTTGCCGGGGTCCATGTAGCCGACGCTGACCATGAACGCCGGGCCGGAGAAAGCGAGGAAACGCCGCCAACGCGACCGGGGGATCGGCACCGAGGCGTGAATCTCGTCCAGCGAACGCGGGGAAGCGGACACATCCGTCGCCATGCGGAATCCTCGAAGCGGGCGGCCCGCGCATGAATAGGCAAGACTAAACCATCACTTTAGGCGTGACGAATTGCCGCGGCAAGAGAAGAAGCAACGCTTGACGAATGCTCGACGGGGTCGCACTCTATTCCATACCTCTTCGGCGCGGAGACTTGCCGTTGGCCACTCCCGTAGTCCTCATTCCCGGCGACGGCATCGGTCCCGAAGTGACCGCCGCCACGCAAGCCGTCGTGCAAGCGTCGGGAGCGCACGTCGATTGGATCGAAGCCGCCGCCGGCCTCGGTGCCGTCGAACGCTACGGCGATCCGCTGCCGGAAGCAACCCTCGACTTGATCCGCCAACATCGCGTGGCCCTCAAGGGGCCATGCACCACGCCCATCGGCAAGGGATATCGCTCCATCAACGTCCGCCTTCGCCAAGGTCTGGACCTCTACGCCAGCATCCGGCCGATTCACCTCTTGCCCGGCGTCCGCGTGCCCTTCGACAAGGTAGACCTCGTTGTCGTCCGGGAGAACACCGAAGGCTTATATTCGGGGCTGGAGCATCACGTCGTTCCCGGCGTGGTCGAGAGCTTGCGCATCATTACGAAGACCGCGGCGGATCGCATCGTGCGTTATGCCTTCGAGATCGCCCGCCAACAGGGGCGCCGCCGGGTGACCTTCTGCCACAAGGCCGACGTTTTGCCGCTGAGCGACGGGCTATTCCTTACCTGTGCCCGCGCCGTGGCCGACGACTATCCCTTCCTCGAATTCGAGGAAATCCACGTCGATGAATTGTGCATGGAACTGGTCCTCGACCCCTCGCGTTTCGACGTGCTGGTGATGGAAAACCTCTTCGGCGACGTAATCAGCGATCTCTGCGCGGGCCTGGTCGGCGGTCTCGGCTTAGTGCCCGGCGCCAACATCGGCACGCGCTACGCCGTCTTCGAGGCGGTCCACGGCAGCGCCCCCGACATCGCCGGCAAGGGCGTCGCCAACCCCATCGGGTTGTTGCGCTCCGCGGTCCTGCTTTTGCAACACATCGGCCAGCGCGACGCCGCGGATCGGATCGAGCGCTCGGTGCGACGCACGCTGCAAGCGGGGCAGCGGTTGACGCGAGATTTGGGGGGAGACGGGACGACGGACACGATCAAGGAAGCGCTGATTGCGAATCTATGAGGGTGTCGTTGTCGGCCGCGCGGCAATGAAAATCTCCTGGTTGCGAACCGTAAGCTTTCTCGTGGAGGAGGCCATCGTCTCTTTCGATCGGCTCGCCCCCCCGGAGGTTCTGATCCATGAATTACGACTACACCGCCATCCCCGACGCCGACGTGCCCCGGGCCGTCGAGCCTCTCTTTCAGCACGTCGTCGCCACCTACCTCAGCGAGGCGAACAAGACGGCGAGCGTGTGGCGGGCGGTGCCAGACGAGTTGCTCGACTTCAAGCCGCACGAAAAGACGAACCCCATTCGCGCGATTCTCGTGCATCAACTCCTCTCCGAGCGGCGTTTCTTCGCTCAGTTCGTGGGTACGAACGAGCCGGCCGTCGAGGAACTCCTTCCTGCCGGCGAATCGCCTCCCATCGCGGCTTACATCGAAAAGTATGTCTGGCTCGTTAAGCGACGGCTGCCGGAACTAGCCTGCGGCAGCGCCGACTGGTGGCTGGAGAACCGGCCCTTTTTCGGGGGCCTGCAACGCGAGCGCATCTGGGTATTCTGGCGCCGGGTGTTACACACCTGCCACCACCGCACGCAGGTGCAATCCTGGCTGCGCCTGGCCGGGCACGAGCCGGTCCCGGCGATTTACGGTCCCTCGGCCGACGTAAAATGGGACGAGGCCGATCCAACCTACTCGCTCGAAGCGGCTCGGCGCGGTGGCTAGGGACATCGCTTCCGTTCCCGACGCCGCTGGTTATCGCCGATAGGAAGACGCCGTGTCGTTGCCCCATCTTCCCATCGATGCGGTCCTGCCCCCGCTGCTGGCGGCCTTGAGGACTTCTCCCTCCGTGGTCCTGCGCGCCCCAACCGGGGCCGGCAAGACGACGCGCGTGCCGCCGGCGATGCTCGATGCGCCGGGTTTCATCGGTCAAATCGTGCTGCTAGAGCCGCGTCGGCTGGCCGCCCGCGCCGCCGCCCGGCGCATGGCTTTCGAGCGCGGCGGCCGCCTCGGCGACGACATCGGCTATCACGTCCGCTTCGACCGGCAGGCGGGGCCGCGCACGCGCGTCCTCGTCGTGACGCCGGGAATCCTGCTGCGCTTGCTGCACGACGACCCCTACCTCGAAGCGGTGGGGACGGTGATCTTCGACGAGTTCCACGAGCGCGGCCTCGACAGCGACCTGGCGCTCGGCATGGTGCGCTTGATCCAGCAGACGGTGCGGCCCGAGTTGCGCATGGTCGTCATGTCGGCGACTCTCGCGGTGGAGGCGGTGGCCGGCTATCTCGGCGGTTGTCCCATCGTCGTCTCCGAAGGCCGGCTGCATCCGGTCGCAATCGTGCATGAACCGAGAGCCGAAGCGCAACCGTGGCCCCAGGCGGCGGCCGACGCCGCGCAACGCCTCCTCGACCGCACGCCGGGCGACATCCTCGTTTTCCTTCCGGGAATGCGTGAAATCCAGCAAACGGCGCGGCACCTGGAGGCGACCGCGACGGCACGCGGCCTCGCGGTGTTGCCCCTGCATGGCGACCTGCCGCCCGAGCGGCAGGACGCCGCGCTATTGCCGCAGTCGCGCCGCAAAGTCGTGCTGGCCACCAACGTGGCGGAAACGTCGGTCACGGTCGAAGGCGTCACCGGTGTCGTCGATACCGGCCTGGCGCGGGTGCTCACCTATGACGCCAGCGTCGGCCTCGATCGGTTGCGCCTGACGCCGATTTCGCGGTCGTCGGCCGACCAGCGCGCCGGCCGCGCGGGACGCACGCAACCGGGTATCTGCGTGCGTTTGTGGAGTCCGGCATCCCCGCGGTCCCGGCCGGAGCAGACCGATCCCGAAATTCGCCGCGTGGACTTAGCCGGCGCCGTCCTGCACTTGCTCGCGCTCGGCGAGAAAGACGTGCGCCGCTTCCCCTGGATCGAAACTCCCCCCGAAGCCACGGTCCTCCGCGCCTTCGAGTTGCTCCAACGCCTGGGAGCCGTGGCGGACGACGCGATCACCGACCTCGGCCGCGAGTTGGCCCGGTTGCCGACCCATCCGCGTTTGGCTCGCTTGTTGGTGGAAGGACAGCGTTGGGGTCGTCTCGACCGCGCCGCTCTGACGGCGGCGCTGTTGGCCGAGCGCGATCCATTCAGCCGAACGGCGGGCGAGCCAATGCCGCAACGTCCCCATCATGCCACGGTCTCCGATATCCTCGACCGCGTGGAAGCACTGGAGGACTTCGAGCGCACCGGCCGCTCGGCGACGCCGTTCGGCACGCTTCACCGGAGTGCCGCCCATTTCTTGTTCCAGGCGCGCGACCAGCTGCGGCGCTCGCTTCGTCCGACAAATAACCAGGGCGACGTGGAGGAAGCCGTCTTGCGGGCGCTCCTCAGCGCCTATCCCGACCGTCTGGCGCGGCGGCGACAGCCGGGCAGCGATCGCGGCGTCATGGTTGGCGGCCGAGGCGTGCGCATCGCGCCCGGCAGCCGCGTGACCGAGGCGGAACTTTTCCTGTGCATCGACGTGGACGCGGGCCAGGGCGAAACGTTCGTGCGTCAGGCGTCGGCGGTGCGGCGCGAATGGCTGGCCGAGGAGCATTTGACAACCGCCGTGGACGTGGCCTTCGACGAGGCGAGCGAGAAGGTGACGGCCACGCGCCGCGTGCGTTTCCTCGACCTCGTTTTGGAGGAAGCGTCGGCCTCGCTTCCCCGCGACGGCACCGTTGAAGTGGCGCTATCCAAATCCGTGGGGGAGAACCTGGCGCGCGTGCTCCCCCCCGCGGATTCGCCCGCGATGGCGTATCTCACGCGCGTCCGCTGCGTGCTAGCTTGGCTGCCGGAATCGCGGTTGCCGTCGATGGAAGCGAATGATCTGCGCGAACTGCTGACATGGCTGTGTCACGGCAAGCGCTCCTTCGCCGAATTGCGCGGCGCCGACTGGCTGGGGGCGATCCAAAGCCGCTTGACCTACGAGCAACGGCAACTCATCGACCGCGAGGCGCCGGAGCGCTGGCAAGTGCCCAGCGGCAGCGCCATTGGGCTGCATTACGAAGAAGGCCGGCCGCCCGTGTTGGCGGTGCGCATTCAAGAGATGTTCGGCCTGACGGAAACGCCGCGCGTGGCGGGCGGGCGGGTGCCGGTGCTGCTCCACTTGCTCGCGCCCAACTATCGGCCGCAACAGGTGACGGACGACCTGGCCAGCTTCTGGGCGAACACGTATCCGCTGATTCGAAAGGAACTGCGCGCTCGCTATCCCAAGCACGCCTGGCCCGAGGATCCGTTGACAGCGCCACCTCAGCGCGGGCCACGGCGCCGCTCCTAGCGCGAAACGGCAAGCCGCGGTTACGGTTTCTCTTTGGCGACGGGCTTGCCGGGCGGCGGCACGAGCGTCGTTTCCTTGTCGAGGTCCACCTTGTCGCCGCCGTTGATGGTGCAGAGCGCCTTGAAGGCGTCGTCGGCAATCGTCTCGGGGATGAAGCGCACGTCGCCGTTGGCCATGATGGCGTAGGTGCCGCGCTTGCCTTCGTACGTGACGCAGACGAACGGCGCGACGCTGCCCTTTTCCGGCACTCCCTCGACCGACGCGCCGCCGCCCGCGATCCACGGTCGGGGATAGCGCGGCGGCACCTGAATGATGGCGATGGTGTTGGCCGGCCCGTCCTTGACGTCTTCGATGCGCGTGGCTCGGTCGTAGCCGAAAATGCCGAGTTTCTTGGCGACGGCGGGATCGTCGGCCGCGTAGTCGGCGGCGTCGCGGCCCACGCCGGCGATGCCCACGAAATGGGTAGCGCCGAACGCTCCCGGCAAACTGGGAACTATGGCGGTCCAGGTGGCCGGCGGTTTGCGGCCATCGAGAAACGGCGGGATCAGCACGGCGCCCAGCGCGGCGTTCTTGCCTTCTTTCCACGTGCGCTTCGTCACGATGGCTTCGGCGATGCGCTCCTGGCCGAGATACGGCAGCAGGGCGGCCAGCCAGCCGACGCGGTCGCCGGGCAAGCGCGGCCCCTCGAAGGTGCCGCGCGGGAATTGCCTCTCCTTATCGACGAGTTGCTTGAGCGCGGCGGCCAATTCGTGGACCCGCGACGGGCTGCCGGCCATGTCCATCGCCGCGCGCAGACCAACGACAGTCGGCTGCAGTCGTTTCTCGACCTCGCCGATCAAGTCGGCCTTCCCCCCGGTCGGCAAGTCGGCGCTCCAAACGGCCGTGCTGCCGTAAGCGCGCGATTCCAGCGTGACCTTCGGGATATCCGGCCCGCGCTCGCCAATGTTTATGCCGTCGAAGGTCAGGAAGAAGCCGGCCTTGTCGAGCGCTGGATTGGTCAGCTGCTTGCGCCCGAAGGCGCGCACCTTTTCGAGCAAGCCGCTCGCGTCCTTGCCGTCCGCGCCGACGTTGACGACCGTCTTGCCCTTGATTTGCAGGGAGATTCCCATTGCCTGCGCGGTGAGCAACTTGGCGACGAACTCGTCGGCTTCCGGCGGCGCCGTCGCCTTCACGGCTGACCATTGCTTCTTCAACGGCTCGGCGAGCAGCGCCACGTCCATGCCCACGGTGATGAGGCTCGCCGCATTCGGCTCGATGGCGTCCAGCAATGCCTTGAGCGATGGCTCGACCGTCAGGTAGCGGTTCGACGGTGCCGGCGCGCCGGCGGCCGGCTTTCCTACCGGCCGCGTTGGAGGCTTCCCGCCCGCTTCGAGGAATTCCTTCATCGTCCCAAGGCTTGTGACGACGAGTGTCTGCGAATCGGCCAAGCGGAGCGCTAGCGCCTGCGGCTTGTCCGCCGCGTTGGCCCCGAGCATGCGCTTCCAGTCCTCGCCCATCGAACTCGGCGGCGTCACGAAATAGGCCTGATCCTTGATGGGACTATCCGGTCCCGGCTGCAGTTTCAGCGCTTCCTCGATCGCCTTCATGTCCAGTGGTTTAACGGCGCGGAGGACGGCGAACGGTTCGTCTTTCTTGCCGATGGACAAAACGAGCCGTTCGATCTCATCCACTTTTAAGCCGAGTTGCCGTTCGAGGGTCGCCTGATGGAAGCCGCCCGGCGTGTCGAAGAGGACGCGCCGCAGGAAGCTGCTCATCAACTCCTTGACGTTGACGTTGACGACGGCGCGCGTGTCGGCGGGCAGCAGATTGGTGATTTCGACCGGCCCGCCGGCAACGGTCTTCGTCTCCGAGGTCAGCGGTTTCGGCGTGGTGGCCCTCACTATATTAGTGCCGCGCGGTTTAACGCCGTCGCCGCCGGTGAAGAACGCGAAGTAGGCGCCGACGCCCAACAGCAGCACCGCGAACACCGACAGACCGATGCCGATCATGACCGTCTTGTTCGATCCTTTGTCCTTTTCCAGATCGATGACGTCGTCGTCGTCGCGCTCGATCGGCTTGCGTTTCACGGTCTTTTTGACGGGCGCTCCCGGCGGCGCCGGGGCCGGTTTTTGGGCGGTGACGGCCTCCTCCGGCTTTGGCTTGGCCTTCACTTTCGCGGGCGTCGGCGCCGGCTCTTCCGCGGTGCCCGCAGGGGCTTCGACCACGAAGCGGTACTTGCACTGGGGACAGTCGATCTTCTTGCCGACGAGGGCGCGGTCCTTGATGAGGACCATCGCCTCGCAGCTGGGACATTCTTGCTTATAGCTTCCGGTGACGGCCATGACGCACTCTCCGCCGAACGGCGCCGAGGTTGATTGTCGAGGTGATTGCCGACCGTATCTTAAGCGGCGGGGCGGTCCACATCAAAGGGTTTGAAAGTCCGGGAAGGCAATGCTTTGAAGACCGATAGCGAAACGAAAGTGGTTAAATCGTGGTCGGATCGATCACCATAATCGCGGGCGAAGCGGTGGCGAGTCGGGAGAAATGGCCGACATTGAACGTGAGTACGGAGGGAACGCCGTGTATCTGGCACACCGCCACCAGTCGGGCATCGTACACCTTTTTGCCGATCACTCCCAGCCCATCAACAAGGGTTCGCCAAGCAGGGTAGATGGCGGGTGTTTCGTCCAAAAGTGGAAAAGCCGCCTCGAACGAGGCGGTCAATGTTGCCGATGCCACGGCCGATAAGGCCAGGCCATTCGCCGCGACCGGCCGAGTGGCGAAGTTACGAAACTCAACCAAATTCTGCGCCGTGATGACCAGCACTTCGCCCCGGCGGTGCAACTCCGCAACGGCACCCTTTGCAAGTCCGTGAGCGGCGTCGGCTCGATTAGCGAGGCGGCCGAGAATGCTGGTATCCAGGAGAATAGCCATTACTCATAGAGTCCATCGCTGCTCAAGGCGGCGTCGGAAACGGACACGCCGCAATCGACCGCCGCCGCAAAGAGCTGTCTCTCCCATTCGTCGATGGGAACCGGCTGGGACGCCGGCAACAGGTGCTGGTGGAGAACCTCCAACGCCAGCGCCTCGGGAGCAATCCCTCGACCGCGCGCTTGTTCTGCCAGGGCGAACTCCAACGGCGGCGGCACGGTGATTACCATCGATCAATCTCACTTTGCTTGGTGAAGGACCACCGAATTATATCCGTCACGCGAAGCGCGGCGCCAAGCGCTCGACCACCAATCGCCCGATGTTCAGCGACGCCGTCGCCGCCGGCGACGGCGCGTTGCCGATATTGATGACGCGCTCCCCTTCCTGAATCAGGAAGTCATCGACCATGGTGCCATCGCGGGCCACAGCCTGGGCGCGGACGCCCGCCGGCGCCGCGATTAAGTCGGCGGCGCGGATGTCGGGGATCAACCGCTGCAACGCGCGGACGAAGGCGGCCTTGCTGAGCGAACGCCACATCTCGCCGAGACCCGTTTGCCAGTATTTCGCGGCCAGTTTGAGGAAGCCCGGATAGGTCAGCGACTCGGCGAGATCGCGGATATTCACGTCGGTCTTGCGATATCCCTCGCGCGCGAACGCGAGGACGGCATTGGGGCCGCACTCGACGCCGCCCCCGACCAGGCGCGTGAAGTGGACGCCCAGAAAGGGAAAACTCGGATCGGGCACCGGGTAGATCAGGTTGCGGCAGAGATGCTGAGCCGCTGGTTTCAGTTCGAAGTATTCGCCGCGAAAGGGCACGATCCGGGCATCGGGCTTTTGGCCGCTGAGCGCCGTGACGCGGTCGCAGTGCAACCCCGCGCAGTTGACGACTTGAGACGCTTCCACCTCGCCGGCGGTGCTGCGGACGATGACGCCCGTCTTGTAGGTGTGCAGTCCCGTCACCTTGGCCTGGAAGCGCACCTCGCCGTCGCGTTCGCGGATGCGCTCGGCCAGGCGACGGCAAACGTGGATGTAATCGACGATGCCCGTTTCGGGAACGTGAAGGGCACGCACGCCGGCGACGTGTGGCTCCAGTTCGGCGAGGCGTGCCTTGTCGATGACCTCGCAGCGGACGCCGTTGGCCCGGCCGCGCTCGTGGATGCGTTCCAGCGCCGGCAGTTCCGTATCATCGACGGCGACGATGACCTTGCCGCAGATGTCGAAGGCGACCCCCTCGGCGCGGCAAAACTCTTCGAGCGCCACCTTGCCGGCACGGCAGTTGGTCGCCCGCAGCGAGCCGGGTTTGTAGTAAATGCCCGAGTGCAGCACGCCGGAATTGTGGCCCGTCTGATGCGGCGCGACGTGGCCCTCCTTCTCGAAGACGACGACGCGCCGGCCGGGGAATTGTCGGCCGAACTGATAGGCGACCGCCAGGCCGACGATGCCGCCGCCGACGACCGCCAGGTCCGCCTGCTTCATGCCACCGGCACCCTTTCCAAGACCTGATTCCAGCGCCGCGCCGCCCGCGTCTTCCAGGCGCCGCGATGGTAGGCGTAGCTAAAGAGCAACGGCACCGCGAGCGTCGCCTCGGCGTAGACCATCTGTTCCCAGGCCAGATCGACCTTGCCCCAGCTGCTCGCTTCCTTGAGCGTGCTGCCCGAGAGGGCGCCATCGCGCACGTCGGCCACCGTCACCTGCACGGCGTACTTGTGCATCGGCACGTCCTTGCCGAGTACGTCGGCGGCCACCACGATATCTTGGGCGAAATTCTTCGGCACGCCGCCGCCGATCATGAACAGGCCCGTCGTCGGACTGTGTATCTTCAGCTGCGTCAGTTCGTAGAAATCCTTGGCGCTGTCGAGGCTGAGTTTCGGCTGATCGCCGCGCGCGTGCTGGTGGGCGACCAGGCCGAAGCCGGCCGAGCAATCGCTGAACGCGGGGCAGAAGATCGGCACCTCGTGTTGATACGCCTCCCAGACGATGCTGTCGGCGGTCTTGCAGCCGTTGCGTTCGAGGTAGGCGCCCATGCCGCGAATGAACTCGCGCGAGGAGTGTGGCCTCGGCTCCAGTTCGTCGGCGATTTGTCGCGTCACGTCGTCGCAGACGCGCAGGTCGTCCTCGTCGATGAGCGTGTCGTAAATGCGGTCGATGTGCAGGTCGCGCAGCGTGGCGTCGTCCATGCCGGCGCGGAGCCGTTCGGCGCCGACGTAGTGCTTGAAGCCGAGCGCCTCGAAGAAATCCTGATCGACGATGTTGGCGCCGGTGCTGACGATCGCGTCCACCATGCGGCTGCGGATGGCCTCGGCGAAGACCTTTTTCAAGCCGGCGCTAATGAGCGAACCGGCCAGACACAAGATGACGCCGCACTCGGGATCGCGGACCATGCGGTCGGTCACGTCGGCGGCGCGGGCCAGGTCGCGCGCGGTGAAGGCCATGTGCTTCATCGCGTCGATAAGGGGTACGACGTTGTGCTTGGTGATATCGAAATGCTCGATGGGCGTGGTGAGCAATTCTTCTTTTTTGAGCGTCATGGGGGAGAACCTCGGCGAGCGGGGTCGCGTCAGCGCCCCGAGCGGGGAGGACGCGAAACGGTAACGGGGCTGCTCGGATACGCCAAGTTTACGCGGCGCCGAACGTCGGTCAAGGGCCGGCCTTTTCGCCCAACGAACATTCCCATCGCCCCGCCTCTCGACTACATTTCCACCATCCTGTCCGACACCAACGAGGACCAACCCATGCCCGACCTCGACGACGGCCAAAGCACCGAGATGCAAGGTTCCGGCAGCAAGCCGTACACCCTGAAAAACGTCGGCGGCGTCTATTCCTGCACCTGCCCGGCGTGGCGCAATCAATCGGTCGGCATCGAGCGCCGCACCTGCAAACACCTGCGCAAGCTGCGCGGCGACGCGGCCGAGGAAGCGCGCGTCGGCGGCGATTTGCCGGTGAAAGTCAAGACCGCCGCCGAGAAGGAAACCTCCGTTCCGCCGCTGTTGCTGGCCGAGAGTTGGGACAACGTCACCGATCCCGCCGGCTGGTGGCTGAGCGAAAAGCTCGATGGCGTCCGCGCCTACTGGGACGGCAAACAATTCTGGTCGCGCCTCGGCAACTTGTTCCATGCGCCCGACTGGTTCACCGCTGGCCTGCCCGACATACCGCTCGACGGCGAACTGTGGCTCGACCGCAAGAAGTTCCAGCGCACCGTCAGCATCGTCCGCCGTCAGGACAAGAGCGACCACTGGAAGGAAATCCGCTACGTGGTCTTCGACGCGCCGAAACTGGAAAAGGACTTCGAGACGCGCTTCGGTTTCGTCCGCGATTGCCTGGCGCAGCATCGGCCGACGTATGCCTCGGCGCATGATCACGAGAAATGCAGGGGCATCGACCACCTGCGCGGCGAGTTGCAGCGCCTCGAAGCGCTCGGCGCGGAGGGGCTGATGATGCGCCGGCCCGGGTCGCGCTATGAGAGCGGCCGGTCGTCCACGCTGCTCAAGGTAAAAAGCTTCCACGACGCCGAGGCACGCGTCGTCAAGCATTTGGCCGGGGCCGGGCGCCACAAGGGACGCCTGGGCGCTCTGATGGTCGAGTTGGAGGACGGCACATCCTTCTCGGTCGGCACCGGCTTTTCCGACGCCGAGCGTGGCAACCCGCCGCCGGTGGGCAGCATGATTTCGTTCCGCTATCAGGAACTTTCGGATGGCGGCGTGCCGCGCTTCCCCTCGTACCTCGGCGTGCGCGCCGAGGGGAACGCGCCAGTGCCGAAGGAAAGCGAACCGTCGCGGGCGACGACCGCGGGCTCGCGCCGCTTCGAGTTCAGCGAGGGCAAGTCCGACAAGTTCTGGGAGATCGCGGTGTCAGGCACGGAGGTGACGGTGCGCTACGGCCGATCCGGGACCGCGGGGCAGACGAATACCAAGGGTTTCAAGGATGAAGCGGCGGCCGCCCGCCACGCGGAGAAATTGATTGAAGAAAAGACGGAAAAGGGTTATAGCGAGGTGGACGGGTAAGGGTATCACAACCTGTATTCTCCCCTCCCCTAAAGGGGAGGGGAGAATACAGGATATCGCTAAACCGCCGTCACCGGCCGCTTCATCATCCGCGCGAGGCTCGCCTTCGCTTCCAGCGACACGCGGGTCGGCGGCACTTCCTTGCCCAAGGCTTCGACCATTTGCCGCGCTTCGGCCGTGTTGCACAATTCCAACGCCTCGATGCAGCGCAAAACGTGCAAGGTATCCGGCGACGGAACCGGCCCCTGCATCTTCTCCAACACTTTGTCCAGGCGCCGCCGCGCGTCCATCGATACCGGGTTCTCGAGCGCCTTCTTGACCATCGGCTCGCCGAGAGCGCCGATTTTTTCCAAATCCTGCACTGCCTTGTCGCGGCGGCCATACTGGTCGTGGCCCACGTCCGCCAGGATGGTGGCCACCCGCTGCTTGTCGATGGGCACCAGCGTCTTCAGCTTGGTCTTCAGAAACGGCACCATCTGCTTGGCGAAACTGACGATGTTCCAGATGGTGAGAAACGCTTGCGGCAGTTCATCGCTGGCCAGGTCTTTCCACAGCGGTTCGAGTTGGCTGGGCATCAGCGTGGCCGGCACGCGCGTCGGCGTCTTCGTCGTCGGCCGACAGGTCACGTCGTAGAGCAGCACGGTCGTATCGTTGACCGCGGCGGCGAGGCGCTTGCCGTCCGGCGAAAAGGCGACGGCGAGGATGCCTTCCTTGTGACCGCCCCATTGCCAGCGCTCTTTGCCAATGAGCAATTCCCACAAGCGAATCGTCTCATCGGGACTGCCGGAGACGACGGTGCGGCCATCGGCGCTGAAAGCCAGCGATTGCAGACTTCGCTTGTGGCCTTGCAGCTGCTTGATCTCCGCGCCGCTGGCGAAGTCGCACACGCGGATCATGCTCTCCCAGCTGCCGGTGGCGACGGTGGCCCCCTCGGGCGAAAAGGCGATGGCGCTCAAGCCGCCAAAAGGGTTGGCTCGCTGGCCTATCTCCGTGCCGTTGGGCAGGTCATAGGTACGGATGGTGTCGTCGGTAAGTACGGCGAGGAACGATTTACTATCGGCGGCGGGGTGAAAAGCCAGGACGCCAGCCGGCGCCTCGAAGCCGCTGATTTCGTGGCCGGTCGCCGCTTCCCACACCATCACGATGCCATCGTGGCTGCCCGAGAGGAGGGTCTTGCCGTCGGGCGTGAAGGCGACGGCGCCGACCTTGCGCGGGTGTTCGCCGAAGCGGCGGATTTCCTTGGAAGTCGTCGTGTCCCAAAGGCGGACGATGCCATCTTCGCCGCCGCTGGCGAGCGTCTTGCCGTCGGGCGCGAAGGAGACGGCGGATACGCGATCGCCTTCCCGTCCGGCCCGCACGGTGCCGAGCCGCGCGACCGTCCCCTCCGGTAAAGGACGGCCGTACTGGTCGGTTGCCATGTCCCCGATTCCCCTTGTCCGAATGTCCAGCGCCGCGAGCAGTCGCGGCCCGATGCCCGTCAACCACTGCTAGTTTAGCAGATGCCGGCCAGCGCCACGCTGGATTTTTGACATGGCTCGCGGTCGCCGCCCCATGAAACCGCTTGCAATATCCCTCGCGTCCGGCATGATGAGCGAGTTGAGTCCGCCCACGGAGGTCTCTCTCATGCACGCCGTCGATCGTCGCCGTTTCATGACCGCCGCCGGTATCGCCGCCGCTGGCTTCGGCGTCTCATCCGCGCGCGCCGCCGACGCGGTGCCGCTCAAGTTCCAACTCGGCCTTGTGACCTACAACGTGGCCGCCAAGTGGGATTTGCCGACGCTCCTCCAGATATGCAAGAACGTCGGCCTCGCCGCCGTCGAACTGCGCACGAGCCACGCCCACGGCGTCGAGCCGAATTTGAGCAAGGACCAGCGCAAAGAGGTCAAGCAGCGCTTCGCCGACGCCGGCGTACGCATCTGGGGCTGCGGCACCGTCTGTGAATTCCACGCGCCGAGCGCGGATACCGTCAAGAAGAACGTCGAGAGTTGCAAGCAATTCGTGGAACTGGTCGCCGACCTCGGCGGCAAGGGAGTAAAGGTGCGGCCCAATGGCCTGCCCAAAGATGTTGCCGTCGAAAAGACGCTGGAGCAAATCGGCAAGGCGTTGATCGACTGCGGCAAGGCGGCGGCCGACGCGGATATCGAAATCTGGGTCGAGGTCCACGGCCCCGGCACGTCGCAGCCATCGCACTGCAAGACGATCATGGAACAGTGCGGCCATCCCAAGGTCGGCCTCACCTGGAACTCCAATCCGACGGATATCAAGGACGGTTCCGTCGCCGACTCCTTCAAGCTCTTGAAGCCCTGGATACTTTCCTGCCACATCAACGAACTATACAAGGACGCGGCCGGCACCTATCCCTACCGCGAGTTCTTTCGCCTCCTGCGCGAATCGAGCTACGACCGCGTTACCCTCTGCGAGGTCGGCAAAAGCCCGCCCGACGCCGCCAGCGGCGAGGAAATGCTCCGCTACTACAAGGCGTTGTGGACCGAATTGGCCCGCGCATAACGCCGCCTTTCCTATCGCGCCCGTAGCTCAACTGGATAGAGCAACGGACTTCTAATCCGTAGGTTCCGAGTTCGACTCTCGGCGGGCGTAATCCAAGTCTATATCCACAAAGTTTTTGTGTCTCGATACGAGAAAACGGATTGCCGCATCTGGTTGTTTTTCACAGGAATTCACAAAATCGGTACAAAAGGTCGAGGATAGAGCCGATACAGCAATGAAGCCAAGCGAGGCGATGTCCCGAAGGCCCGGAACACCCAAGGCCTACGCATCACCCCTTGTCTAAATTATCGCCGGATTGCAGGATTTCTTCGAGAAAAGCCGGGTCTAACGCCGCCGTGTAGCGTTTGCACGCCAGGCTTCCCTTGCCGGCGTGCCGCTTCAATAGACCCAGCGCCATGCGCCGAATCAGGGCCAAGTTCTCCGCGGCGTTTGGCCGTTGCACCCGGCTCGCATCCTCCTCGAAGGTGACATCCAGGTGCCAATGCAATTGATTTTCGATGCTCCAATGGCCGCGCAACACTTCCGCGTAACGTTTCGCCGGCATCACGCGGCTGCCGATGAAGTAATGGATTTCCTCACTCGTCCTTCCTCGAATGGTGCGCTCGTAAAAGGCCATGCCGATCGCGCGCAGATCGGCCCAATCGTCTCGATGCCGGACTCCTTCCACATTCGTGAGAAT
>JBBSES010000002.1:0-28301 GCA_038239465.1 Gemmatales bacterium | reverse complement strand
TCACGCGACCCCGCTCGCCACATACGAGGACTCCGTCCGTGGCCGAAATGACCATTCGCCTGCGCTGCGACCCGGCGACGGGCAAGAAAGATATCGTCGTCAGCCTGCGCTCCGACGAGGACTTGCTGCCGCACGAACACGAACAGCAGCATCAGCACCTCGTTGAGAAACTCATCGCCGGCGGCCTGGTCAAGGCCTCGGAAGTGGGACAAATCGTCGTCGAGCGCGATAGACCCGAGGGGGAGGCGGCGCCCGTGGCCGGCACTGGGGACGAGCGTTCGAGCGTGGCCGAGGGAGGCACCGTTTAGGAGCGCGGAGGACGCGAAACGTAAACACAAGCAGCATGATCTACCACTTCCCCAACTTCGATACCCTGCGCCTCGCCATCACCAGCGGCGTGGTGCCCCCCGAGGTCAGCCTCGCCCCCGCCGTGGCCGGCGAGGACGAGGAGGGCCACGTTTGGCTGCAGCCATCGGTGGCGCTAGCCCGCAAGGCGCAGACTGGCCTACGTCGCCTGGGCGTCGAGATCGTCAAGGCCACCGGCGATCTGCAAGCCGAAGAGGTCAGCTGCTGGCTGCAAATGCTGCCCGTCGCGCCCCAGGCCGACGCGCCGCAGCCGACGGCACGGACGCCGGTCCTCTTCGAGTTCGCCGACGTCGGTTTGCTACCGGAACTGGTCGCCGAGATGCTGCGCCTGGGCAACGACCGGCAAAGCTTTCGCTGGCTCAAGGAGGACAAGGAAAACCGCGTGCTGCTGCGCGTCGTCGGGCCGCCGTACTATTCCCTGCTTCGCGCCCTCGAGCGCGAGGGCCAGCGCGAGGCGCCGCGGGCCTATGTCGAGCGAGCCCCGCGCGTCTGGGTGGAACTGGGCTACACGCATCCGCTGGTCGAGTTCTTCAAGCCGGCGGCGGGCAAACTATTGCTGATGCGGCCGCCGCGCGGCTGGCTGTTCCTGGAAGAAGCGCCGTTCCAGGACATCTACGACATCCTCGATTTCAAGCTACCCGAGGCCGTCGCTCACTGGCAGGACGCTCCCTCCAAAAGCCGCATTACCGTGCCGCTGCGTCTGGCGCCGGGCGGCGCCGCCGACGCGGCCGAACTGTGGGTGCTGCCAGAGGAGGGCTTCGACGACCTCGATACCCTGGTGCGCGATTCGGACGATCATTTGATTCAGCGCCTGTCGTTCGCCGTGGGCGAGCGCGAGGGCCGACGGAGTATCGTGGTCCGGGTGCGGCCATCGAAGCAGGCGCCGCCGGTGTTGGTGCTACCAGGGCGGAGTTATCGCGCGTTCTTGAAGCTGCCGAACTTGTTCCTGCCCAGCGGCAGCCGCTTGCAACCGCCGCTGCGCCGCGACGCCGTGCGCCAGCTGCTGGCCGCCGACCCCGACCTCGTCACTTGGCTGGCGCCGCGCGACGACGGCGGCTTCGTCTCCGAGAGCCTGCCCGATACCGCATTTCGGCCCTTGCACGACTGGGTCGATTACGTCCTCGACCGCGACCGCGAAGCGCTGCAAACCTGGGTGCAAGCCGCCCGTTTCGATTTTCAATCGTTCGTCTGCGCCGACGACGGCAAGCCTCCAGCGCCCAAGGCGCCGCCGCGCGATCGCAAGACCGGCAAGGCCAACGATCAGACCGTCACTCTGGAAGGGCCGCCGCCGACCGAGCCGCCCGTCATCAAGAAAGGCAGCCGGCGCAAGGCCAAGGAGGACGATTTCGCTCCGCTGCCGCAGGCCACGCCGAGCGAGTTGCAACGGCAACTCACGGCGCTGGAGAAGCAGTTCCTCGAGAGTGGTGCCCCGCTGGATGCGGGCGAACGCCTCGACTGGTGGGCGGAGATGGCCTCGCTAAACACCGCCCTGGGCCACGGCGCCGACGCCGCCATCTGCTGGGGCAACACGCTTTGGGAGAGCGATGCCATTCCGCTCGACGGAGCGGTGCTTTGGCTGCGGGCCGAGGGCGTTTCGTCCATCGCCGACCTGGAGGCCGACATCGAGCGCCGCCTGGCGCTGGCCGATCCGACGCCGTCCGACGCGCGCGGCTTGGTCGCCGGCATCGTCGGCGCCGTCGCGGCAGGCACGGCGCGCGACGTCCTCGGCCCACGGCTGGCGCGCGTGCGCCAGTTCCTCGAAAAACACGAAGCACGCATCGGCGTCCGCGCCACCTGGCTCGGCTGGGTCAACCTGGCGAGCCTTTCCGCGGGAGACGTACTCGGCCTGGCCCGCGCCCGCGACCGCTTGCTCGGACGCTTGCTGGGCCACGGCCTGAACGTCGAGCAGGATTTGCCGAGCTTCTTGCGTTTCTCGGGGCAGCGTTCCAGCGATCGCTTTCGCACCGTGCGCGAGCAATTGCAACGCCTGCAGCAACTCGCGCGGCGTTGGATCGGCATTTGCTACGGCAACGACGGCAATCTCAACGTGGGTGCTAGCGAGCCGACGCTCGCCTACGTCGACCTGATCTTCGCGTTTGGCCTGGCACGACTAGGCGAGGGGAACGCTAGCCGAGCCATGCTGGCCAGCGCAAAAGAGGTGCTGGGCGAGCGCGGCGAAGTCCACTCGTGCTTGTTGCAGGCGTTCACCTACCGGGTGCAACAGGTGCTGGAAGGGAAGCCGCACGGTGGGCCATTGCCGGCCGAACACCTGGAGTACCTCGCCGACCTGGCCAAACGGCCCGGCCAGGACAAGAACACCGGCAAACTTCTCGCGTACAAGGTGGACCGCCTGCGTTCCGATTCGCGCATCCTCGAACCGCACGAGCGCGTCGAGGCGTATCGGCGCTACCACGTCGGCGATGATCTGGGCAAGGAACTGGTGGCATTGTCCGATGTCACCGACCGCCAGGAATTGGCTAACGGGCTGACAAAGTTGTTGAAGACGGCCGCGGAGCCGCGGCATCGGCTGCAAATTCTCAAGACGGCGCTGGAACTGGCGCCGCGTCTCGCCGAGGCGTTCACCGTGGACGCGATCGGCCAACTCGGCCCGACGCTGGACGCCCTGCCGCCCGTGGTCGATCAACGAGAACAGGCGGATCGCGCCGAAGTCATCGAACGCGCCCTCTTCATGGCCGGCCACTTCGACCGCGCCGAGCAGGTGCAAAGCCTGGTGACGCGCATCCTCAAACTGTTCCAGGGCCAGGCCGGCGTCAACGCGGCGTCGGCCATTGAAAGCGTGGCCGGCCAGTGTCTGCGCGGCCTGCGCAAACTCGGCTTGCGCGATCAGGTAGAGTTGCTCCTGCGAAACATGGCCGACCTGCTGTTGCAGGGACGCGACCTCGCTACCCAGCGCGAACGCCATAAGGCGGATTGGCCCAAGGCCCTGTTGTCTCTGCTGCACGTCGCCGGCGGCTGGCTTTATTTCGGCATGACGGACAAGGCGCTGCCCGTCCTCCAGGAAGCGCGCTCGTGGCTGTTGGACCCTCCCCAGGAAATCGCCCCGGCCGACCGTACCCGGCTCGCATGTGCCTATGCGACGGCACTCGGTCAGGCGCCCGTGGATACGGCATTGCCGCGGCTGGCGGAACTGTTTCAACAACTTGGCGTCCTGACCGACACGTATACGACGAACGATCACTATTCGCGTTCGCAACTGCAAGTCGTGGAGGCCGCCGTCCTCGCCGTCGTCAGCGACGACTTCACCTTGGGCCAAGGCACGCGCCGCTGGCTGGACGAGGACGAGTATCTGGTCCGCAAACGCATCCACCGCGACGTGCGCGCGCTGATGGCGCTTGGGGCGAGCGGGGTGGCGTAAGCCCCCCGAGTGACGCGAGCAAAGCCGGCCGCCACGAAATACCAATCCATGCGCGGTATTCCGCCGTTTCCCGAGCTACGATAGGTTTGTGGAGAAATCGTGAACGGCTGGTCGCTCCGTTATGATTTGTTTTCCCGACGAAAACCTCTTGGCGCTGGCGCTCTCCCGCGGAGTGGTGCCGTCGGCGGTGCGTCGCGCCGCGGCCGCGGTGGGCCGCGACCCGCACGACCGCCTCTGGGTGCAGCCGGCCGTCGCCTGGAACGCCGCGGCCTGTGCCGATCTCCTTTGCCTCGGGGCCACCGTTCACGAGACGGGCGCCGCGGCTCTGACGGAAGAAGTCTCCTGCTGGCACGAACTGCTTCCTCTCCGGCAAAGCGCCACCCTGCCGACGCTCTCGGCCGAAGCGCTGGTCCTGTTCGAACTGGCCGACCCGTCGCGCTGGCCCGGTTTGGCCGGCGAGTTGCGCCGCCTCGGCCGCGCGTCCTCGTTTCATTGGGGCGATGATTCGTGCGAGGGTAGCGTCTACGTGCGCGTCGCCGGGCCGCCCGTCGCCACGTTGCTGCGCGCCCGCGATGTCGATCCGCCCTATCGCGCCTTCGTCGAGCAGGCGCCGCGCGTCTGGGTCGAGGTCGGCTGCCACCAGCCGCTGGCTGAGGAAATTTTGCCGCCGCCCGGCAAGCGCTGGCTGATCCGGGCGCCGCGCCACTGGTCGCTCGTCGAGGATGGTCCGTTCACCGAAGAACTAGATGTCTTGCCTCTGCCGGCGGCCGTCAGTCCCTACGACAACGCCGTCTGTCAGGAGCGCTTCGCGGTGCCGCTGCGCCTGGTGCCCGGCGGCCCGGACAACGCGGTCGAATTGTGGGTGCTGCACGACGACCCGCTTCGTCAACTGGCGCTCCTGGCCGAGAGCATGGACGACGACGTGCTGGGTCGCCTTTCGGTGGCCATCGGCGAATGCAATGGCCGCCAGACCGCCGTCCTCCGCGCCCAGGGATCGCGCCGAGCGCCGCCGGTGCTAGTGCTTCCCGACCCGGTGTATCGGCCTTTCCTGAAACTCCCGAACCTGTTTTTGCCGGCCGGTCGGCGGCTGCGGCCCGCGCTGCGCCGCGACGCGGTGCGTCAACTGCTCTCGCCGCATCCCGAGCGCGTCACCTGGCTGGAAGCGCGTGCGGACGGCTCCTTCTTGCGGGCCGACATGCCGCTGGCGGCCTTTCGTCCTTTGCACGAAGCGGTGCTTCACGCACTGCCGGCGGCGCCCGCGCCGCTGTTGGCCTGGCAGCCGGACCCGGCCCTCGAGTGGGAAAGCTTCGCCTGTGCCCCGGACGACCCGATCGCCGGCTTGCGCGCCTTGACGTCGGGCCGCTCAGCCCGAGAAAACCCGCTGGACCGTCTATGGAACTGGGTCCGGCAGGCGCTGCGTCCGGGGTCATTGCCCGCCGAGACGCCGGCCGTCGCGGTGACGCCATCGACGCCGGCCCCAGAGCCGGCGACCGCGCGCGACCGTTTCGCGGAAGCGATCCACATCTTCATGGAAGCGCCGTCGGCCCAGACCATGGCCCTGCTCGAACCGCTGCCGCGCGCCGAAGTCAGCCAACGGCAGCAAATTCTAGAGGCACGGTTTCTGCAAGTGGGTGGGCCGCCGGACGCCGCCCAACGGCAAGCGCTCTGGCCCGAACTCGCGGCCGCCTACGCCAGCGCCGGCAACGCCGCCGACGCGGCGGTGTGCTGGATGAACGCCCTATGGGAGACGCCCTCGGCCTCGCCGCTGTGGTGGTGGGGCTGGTTTCGCGCGGAGGCGCAGGGTGCGCGCTGGTACGAGGTGGCGTCGGACCTGGCCCGCGCCCTCGACGCGCGTCAGGTCGAACCGGCCGACGCCCGCGCCGTCGCCGCTTTCGGCGCCTGGACGGCCCACGCCGACGCCGATGCCTCTCCTGGGGCCGTCGCCGATTTGCGCCGCCGGGTGGTCGCCGATCCCAACCAGATGTGTCAGTTCCTCGAAGCGCACGAAACCTTGCTGCCGGCCCGCGCCGCCTGGCTGGCCTGGACGGCGTTATCGCGGATCGCGGGCGGCGACGTGCTTAGCGTGGCGCGGGCGCGCGACCGCCTCCTCGAACGGCTCTATCACCGCGGCCTCAACGTCGATCACGATTTGCCTAGTTTTCTGCGCTTCGCCGGACAAGGAGCGCCGCAGCGTGGCCAAACCATTGGCGAATGGCTCGTGCATCAACGCGGTGCCGTCCACCACTGGATCGAAAAGCTGCACGCGCGCCGGCCGCGCGATCCGGCTGAAAGTAACCCGCACAACCTCTTCACCGAGCGCTATCGCGGCAAGCTGCCGCCCTATGGCGCCGCCGGCGAGGCGCAGCTGACCAAGGCCTACGCCGACCTCGTCCTCGCCTGGGGCCTGGCGCGTCTGGGTTTGGCCTCGACCAGCGGCCGCCTCTTCGCCGAGGCGCGCGACCTGCTCGGCGACGACGACGACGTGCATATCTTCCTCGTGGCCGCCTACGGCCATCGTGTGCAGCAAGCGCTGGAGGGCAAGACCGACGGCCATCCTTTGCCCGCCGAGTTGCTCACCAAGCTGCGGCACATGGACCCCGAGCACCAGCGCTACAAGATCGACCGGCTGCGCCAGCAATCGCGCGTCCTGGAGCCGTGCGAGAAGATCGACCCCTATCGCGGCCACGTGCAGCGCCACTATTTCGACGCCCTCCATCGCAAGCTCGCCAGCCTGGCCGAAATCACCGATCGGCAATTGCTCGGCCAGGAGGCCAGGCGTCTGCTGCGCGACGAGGCCGAAGCCGGCACCGCGCGCGCCGCCTTACCCCGTGTACTCGCTACCGCTCTGGAACTGGCGCCGCGCGTCGGCGAGCCGTTCGCCCTGGAATTGCTCGGCCGTGTCGGCTCCGTGCTCGATGCCCTCTCGGAAACGGCGGAGATCACGCCGCTCCTGGAACGTGCCCTGTTCGTCGCCGCCCACTTCGGGCAGACGGCGCACGTCGAGCAATTCGTGACGCGCTTCGAGCAGCTGCTCGACGGCCGCCGCGGGGTGCGCGCCGCCATCGCCTTCGAGTCGCTAGCCGCGCAGTCGTTTCGCGGCTTGCGCAAGCTCGGCCGCCGCGACGCCATCGACCGCCTCCTCGATCAAATGGGCGACTGTCTCCTGCAGGGACAACCGATTCGAGCGTTGCGCACCCGGCCCGGCGTCAACCGCGCCGCCGTCATGCGTACCCTCTTGCACGTCGCCGCCGGCTGGTTCTACGGCGGCGACGACGCCAAGGCGCTTGCCGTCCTCGACGAGGCGCGCGTCCTCCTGTTCGAAGGACGGCTGGAATCGAAGGAGCAATGCGCCCTGGGCCGCGCTTACGCCGCCAGTCTGGGACAGGCGCCGCTCGCCCTGGCCCTGGAGCGCATGGAAGAATTGCTCGGCCGGCTCGATCGCGTCCACGACCGCTTCAGCACCAATTCGCACTTCTCGCTCTCGCAACTCGACGTGATCGAGGCCATCGTCGTCGCCGTCGTCAACGACGATTTCGCCCTCGGCCCCGCCGTGCGCCGCTGGCTGGATGAGGACGAACACCTCGTCCGCCGTCGCATCCACGCCGACCTGCGCGCCTTGCTATAATGCCCCGTCGCTTTCCTTTACCCACGGAACTCCGCCATGTCCGCGCCGAGCGCCCCCGTCGAAGATTGGAACCCGACCGACCTGCAGGACGAGGCCGCCGAACTGCGCAAGCGCCTGAACCGCTTTCGCCAATCGCTGGGCCGCTTCTTCGTCGCCAAGCAGGAGATCATCGACCTGATGCTCGTGGCCGCCATCGCGCAAGAGCCGCTGCTGATCGTCGGCCCGCCCGGCACGGCCAAGAGCGATCTCGTTCTTAAATTCAAGGACGCCCTCGGCCTGGCCGACGAGGACTACTTCGAATACATGCTGACGCGATTCACCGAGCCGTCGGAAATCATCGGCCCCATCGACATCAACCGTTTAAGAGAGGGCCGCTACATCCGCCGCGAGCAGGGCAAGCTACCGACGGCGCGGCTGGCCTTCCTGGACGAGATTTTCAAATCGAACTCGGCCATCCTGAACATCCTCTTGACCATCATCAACGAGCGCAAGTTCTACCAGGACGGCGCGCCGCAGCCGGTATCGTTGCGCGTCCTCTTCGCCGCCACCAACGAGGTGCCCGAGCAGGGCGAACTCGCCGCACTGAAAGACCGCTTCGTCCTGAAGATCGAGAGCCGCTCGGTGCAGGAGGAACACTTCACCGAATTGATCGACGCCGGTTTGCAGTCGGAGGTCTACCGCAACCTGAATCAAAAGCCGTGGCGCGAGGGGTTGGCCACTCTGGAAGACCTGCTCAAGGCCAACCGCTATTTGATGCACGTGTTCGCGCGCAAGCAGCGCGACGCCCGCGACGAGGAGCAGAACGACCGCCATCTCTTCTTTCCGGCCGAGATCTTCCGCGAGTTTCAGCGCCTCGTGAAGACGCTGGTGCGCGAGGACTGCATCTTCATCAGCGACCGCAAGCTCGTGAAGCTGTACAAGCTGTTTCGCGTACGTTCCTGGCTGCTCACCGGCGGCTCGGTCACGCGCGACGATTTGCGCTTGCTCGCCTATCTCGGCGAGACGCATCAGGAAATCAAGCTGCTGCGCGAAAAGGTGCCGGCGCTGCTCGGCGATGGCTGAGGCGCCACGACCGGCGCTTCCGGCGCGGCCCCTCCTTTCGGCTATCCGTTGCCGCTCTCGAACCGCGAAGCCGCCCGCCTCGTAGATCGGAAGGTGGCATACTCGTGATAGCGCGGCCAACGCTGGCATTCGCCACGCCCCCGTGCGACAATTCTCGCATCCCGTCTTTTCGGCCAAATCGGCGCCAAGGGAACCTCGGCCATGTTGAGCAAGCGCTTCCTGCTGGTCGTCGCCATCATTCTCGGTGTACATGGCACGCGGGCCGTTGCCCAGGCGCCCCGGCCGGCGGCGCCGAAGGAGTACGACGTCGAACTGCGCTATCGCATCCAGGCGGGGCGCAACGATCGCTTGAAGCAATACTTCGCCTTCGTGAAGGCTCTCGAAGCGGCCGGGTTTCAAAAAGACCAGGGGCCGGATGACGAGCCGGACAATCCCACCTACAACCGCATGTCGGGCAAGATCGCGTCCAACAAGGTGCGCGAATTGTTTCGCAGTCCGGCCGTCAAGTCGTTGCTCATCTACCCGGCCGGGTATCAGCTGCCCGAGGACGGCGATACGCCAGTTAAGGTGAGCCTGGAGTTGTCGAGTGGCCGGGCGGCGGAGCAACAGCGCCTCTTCGCCGATCAGGTGCGCGAGCAGCTGAAAGACCTCGGTTTCCGCGAAATCCTGGTGTACGACCATCGCGGATACAGTCGCCTCGTCGGCACGTTGCCCGCCAGCGAGGTTCCGTCGCTGTTTCACGACCTGCGCACGCAACCGAGCGGTTGGCTGGTGCCGGCGCGGCCGGCGAAGGAACTGCCGGCGCCGTTGCGCGACGCACTCGCTGCCGTGCGTATTGCCGAGGTGACGCCCGAACCGGAGGGGACGGCGCCGGCGAAGGAACTGCCCGAGGAGGCGCCGCTGCCCGCCGTGCGCAGAGACGCCGCGACCGTGAAATTGAGCGACGAATTGCGTTCGCTGCTCGCCAACGCGGAGGAAATGAAAAAGGCGCGGCGCATCGAATTGTTACTCCTGCAAGCGCCGCGCGAGGGGGAGGAATGGAGTCAGCCGCTGTTGCGCGCGGCGCCGCAAGCCGCCATCGAGGGGCGCGTCGGCGCTTCAGTCACGGCCTACGCTTCCCCCGAACAGGCGTTGGCGCTCGCCGGACATTCATCGGTGATCGCCGTGCGTTTGCCGCGCTCGGGGACGCCCGTGCGTTTGCCGTTGGGCGACGCCAAGGACGCAAACACGACGGCGTTGAAAAGCGCCGGCCTCACGGCGCTTCATGCCCAGGGACATCGCGGCAAGGGCGTGCGCGTCGCCGTCATCGGCGGCGACTTTCGCGGCTACGAGGCGCTCGTCGGCAAGCAACTTCCAAAGGACACGCGGCTGCTCGACCTGACCGCCGAGCGCAACTCGCAGCTTTTGCCCGAAGCCTACCCGAAAGATGAGGAGACGCGCGGCGCCGGCACCGAAAGCGCCCTCGTCGTCGCGCTCGCCGCTCCCGAAGCCAGCCTCCTCTTGATCCGCGTGGACCCGGCTGCCCCCTATCAGCTGATGAACATCATGCGCGCTATCAACGGCGAGACGCCGCGTTCCGAGAGTCTGGAGGCACGCCGCGAAGACCTGGAAACGTTCCGCCAGATCACGGCCAGCAAATGGGACATGCTTCTGAAAGAGCGGCGCGTTCTCTTCGACAGTCCCGGTTCCGCCGACGAATTCGACGACGACGCGATCAAACGCAAGCAGCGCCGCGAGGCTCACAAGGAGGATGTCGCCAAGCTGGAGGAAGAGGAAAAGGCGTACCGGCAAGCGCTAGGCCGCTACGTCAAATTATTCGAGGATCTGCGCGACTTGCGGCGCGTGCAAGTCGTCGTCTCGACGCTGCTCTGGACCGACGGCCAACCGATGGATGGCAGCAGCCCGCTGAGCCGCTATCTCGACGACAAGCCATTCCGCTCGACGTTGTGGTTTCAGCCGGCGGGCGACACGCGCGATCAGGCATGGGTCGGCCTATTCCACGATGCCGACGGCAACGGCGTCATGGAGTTCGCGGCGCCCGAGACAGCGCTGAAGCCCGAGCGCTGGACGCCCGAGGTGAACTTCCTGGCCTGGCAGCCGTTCGCGGGTGCCAAACAGCTGAAACTGCCGGAAAAGACGAAGCTCCGCGTCAGCGTGCAATGGCGCGAGGCCCACGACGCGGCCTTTCTGCGAGCGGGCGAAGACGCCTATCAGACGCCCCTGGCCACGATGCGCTTGGTCTTGCTGCGGCAGCGCGACCCGTCCGGCAAGGCGCTCCCCGCCGACGAAATGGAGATCGTCGCCCGCGCCGTAAGCACCCCCCTGCGTATCGCCAACGCCGACGACGCATCGACGTATGAACAAGTGTTGGAGTTCACGACGGAGAGCGCTGGCCGTTACGCCCTGCGCATCGAGGGGAAGGCGCCGACGGGCACGCGGCCTTTGGGCGCTCCGGCACTCGCCGGCGCGGTGCGCGTGGGCGAACTGCGGCCGCGTGTCTTCGTGGACGTGGTCGATGCCGTCAACCGCGCCGCCGGCCGGGCCGTCTTCCACGACTACGCCACCGACGAAGGCACCATTGCCCTGCCCGGCATGGCGCAGCGGTCCATTCCCGTCGGCTCGGCCTCCGCCAACGATCGGCCGCGGCCGACGAGCGCTCCCGGTCCCGCCTACAACTTGGCCTTACTGCCCAAGCCCGACGCGCTGGCCTACGACGGCTTGCCCGTGGCCGCGGAAGGCAAGGCGGTTTTCGGCACGCCGGCCGCCGCGGCGCTGGCGGCGGGACGGGCGGCCGTGTTGATCGGCAAAACGAAAACGAATGAAATGGGCGGCGCGCCGGCAAAGTAGGAGGAGCCGATGGCCGAACCCCGACCCTGGCACCGGCTCTTCGGGCTGTCGCTTATCGATTTCTTCCGCGGCATGCCCGTCACTGTCGAACTCGAAAAAGATTTGTCGCTGAAGCAGCAATTCCTCAACGTGATCCTCATCCGCAAGGGGACGGAACCCCTCACGCGCCAGCTGCCCGATGGCTTCGACAAGTTGGCGGCGCACAACCTCGTCACCTATAAGTCGCATCGGGAAACCCTCGACGGCTGGGCGTTGAACGAATTGGTCGGCCACTACGTGAACTACCGCAAGCAGGTTAGCCCATCGATGCGCGAGCTGCTGCCGGAGACCGACTTTCGCTTGTTCGCGGTGAGCGCGCGCTTCCCGCGCGACCTGGCGCGGGAGACGGTGTTGACGGAGGTGCACGCGGGCGTTTACGAGGCGCGGCACTTCACCGGACGGATAAGCCTGGTCGTGGTTAACGAGTTGCCGCAAGCGGAAATCAACGCGCTGTTGCACCTGTTCAGCACCCAACCGAACTTGATACGCTATGGGTCGGTACACTACCGGATGAACTCGGAAGAGATGAGCACGGTATTGTTACAACTTTTCCAGCGCTATCATTTGGAGGTGACGTCCATGCCAGATTTGTTAAAAGAATTCGCCCAAGAAGCGAAGGCGGAACTTCTCCGGGAAATGCCCGTCGAGGAACGGCTGGAGGGGATCTCCGCCGAGAAACGACTGGAAGGACTCTCGCCGGACGATCTGCTGGCGGGCTTGTCCCCCGAAATCCGCGAAGCACTGCTTCAACGGATCAAAGACTCGGCATCGCCCCGCGACGCGGACCCGTGAGGAATCACGGCCGAGGCGGCGCTCGTTCTCCTTTCTCCTAAACCTTCGGCCATAGCCCGACGCTGCTTTTCATGTCGATCGTTTCTCTCTTTCTGGTCGCCTTCGCGCTGTGCCTGGCACAGTTCGTCGCCGCGCTTCCCTGGGTGGCCATCCTGGATGCCGATACGTTTCGCGCGCAGGCGCGGCGGCCCTCGACCTGGCTCAAGACCCTCACAGGGCTGGGCGTCGCCGGCATCGCGTTGGCCCTCTTTCTCCTATATCTTCAGGACCGCGAGAGCCTCGAATTGGGTGGCCGTGGCTGGGCCGCGCTCCTGCAATTGCAGCTGCTCGCCGACCTCTTCGTGCTCGTTTTCGCCGTCCTGTTGCTCGCCTGGCCTCGGGGCGGCGCCGTCGCCCTGGCCGCCTTCCGCGAAGGGGTGCGCCAGCCGCTCTTCTGGCTCTTCGCGGGCGTGACGTTCGGCCTGCTCTTTCTCTTCGTCTTCATCCCCTTCTTCACGTTCGGCGAGGACGTGAAAATGATGAAGCAGATCGACTACGACCTCGTCATGCTCGCCGGCGTGGCTTTCGGCGTGATCGCGGCGGGGTTGTCGATCAGCGAGGAGATCGAGGGCCGCACCGCGCTCACGTTGCTGAGCAAGCCCGTGTCGCGGCGCGACTTCCTGCTCGGCAAGTACGTCGGTATCCTGCTGGCCACTCTCGCGCTCACGCTGCTGCTGGGCGGCGGCCTGCAAGGGGCGGCAAGCTATCGACCGAGCCTGGAATGGTTCCCGGACGACCGCGACCCACTGCGGCACGACGCGCTTCTGGCGCAAATCGCGCCGCCGCTGACCGGGTTCGCTACCCGCCTATCGCCCGCGGGGGTCGCCGAGGGGTGGCTCGTGGGCATGGCGCTCTGGACGGCCGACGCCCTGGCCACTCTGCCCGGCCTGGCGATTTGCTTCGGTCAAGTCCTCCTCCTGGTCGCCATCGCTTGCGCCTTGTCCACTCGGTTGCCCATGGTCGTGACGCTCGTCGCCTGTTTGCTGATCTTCTTCTTCGGCCATTTGGCTCCCGTACTCCTGCAGGTCACGCACAATCTCCAGTCGGAATACGCGCGAGCGCATCCGGGCGAAACCGGCGCCGCGCTCGACCTCGTGCGCTTCGTCGCCCAGGTATTCGATACCCTGCTACCGGCGTTGGAATACTTCAACCTGGGGCCGGCGCTCGTCCGCGCCCGTCCGCTGCCTCTGGGCGAATATCTGTGGTACGCCGCCTCGGTGCTGGCTTACGCGCTCATCTATGCGGCGATCGCCCTGCTCGTCGGCTTGATCCTTTTCGAGGACCGCGATTTGGCCTGACGCCATTTCGTCGCTTCCTCCGCCAATCCGCCGACCGCTCCGCACCGTCTATGGGGTATTCTCCGTCGCTTCGCGCGGCATAGCCCTCATCCCTTCCGATCCTGGAGATTGACCCATGCGACGCAAACACCTGCTGGCGGCCGCGGCGGCCGGCGGCGCGGCCCTGAGCGCTGGTATCGCGCTTTTTACCCTGCCCACGGCGCATTCCGCCTCGGACAACGGCCCGCCCGCGGTGCCCGTCGAGGTGCGGCCGGCGGTTCCCCACCTGCCGATACAGCAGGTCGTCCTGTTCAGCAGCGGCGTCGGCTACTTCCAGCGCGAAGGCGAAATCCAGGGCAATGCCCGCGTCGATTTGTCCTTCCCGGTACAAGACATCAACGACTTGCTCAAGAGCATGATCCTGACCGACGAGGGCGGCCAGGTCAGCGCCGTCAGCTACGACAGTCAGGCACCGTTAGAAAAAACACTGAAGAGCTTCGCGGTCAACCTGACCAATAACCCCACCTTTGGCCAAATACTCAACCAGACGCGCGGCGAGCGCGTCGAAGCCATCCTGCAGCAGACCGCCGCCGGCCAACCGGCCAACATGGTCGGCGTCGTCATGGGCGTCGAGAAGAAAAAGGAATCGGTCAACAAGGAAGCCATCGAGAGCGAGTTCCTGAATCTCTGGTGCAACGAGGGTATGCGCTCGGTCAAGCTGGCCGACGTGCAGCGCGTCCGCTTCCTTAATCCGACCGTGGACAGCGTGATCAAGAAGGCGCTGGAGACGCTGGCCCTATCGCACGACACGCAGAAGAAGGCGGTCAGCTTGTCGTTCACCGGCGAGGGCAAGCGGCAGGTGAAGGTCGGCTACGTGGTCGAAAACCCCATCTGGAAGACGAGCTATCGCCTGGTGCTGGACGACAAGAAGAAGCCGTTCCTGCAAGGCTGGGCGGTGGTGGAAAACACGCAGGAGGAAGACTGGCACGGCGTGCGCATGACGCTGGTTTCGGGCCGGCCGATCTCGTTCCAGATGGACCTGTACCAGCCATTGTTCGTGCCGCGGCCGGTGGTCGAGCCGGAACTGTTCGCGTCACTGCGACCGCCCACTTATAGCGGGGCCATGGACAAGCCCCAGGATGGCGCCGCTTTCGGCGGCGGCTTGGGCGGCCCCGGCAAGGACATGGCACGTGCCGCCGAAAAGAAGTCCGCCACGATGAACCGGCGCGAGGCCCGCGACGAGGCCGTCATCCTTCTGAAGGAACAGCAAAACGCCCTCGACCCGCGCAAGGGCGTCACCGCCGCCGCCTCCTCGGGCAGCCTCGGCGACTTCTTCCAGTACAAAATCGAGAACGGCGTCACCCTGCCCCGGCAAAAGTCGGCCCTGCTACCGATCATGAACGAAGACGTCGAAGCGAGTAAGGTTTCCATCTACAACCAGAACACGCACGCCAAGTTCCCGCTCCTCGGCTTGAAGTTCAAGAACACCACCAAGAACCACCTAATGCAAGGCCCGATCACGGTCCTGGAAAACCAGAGCTACGCCGGCGACGCCCGCATCCTCGACCTGCAACCGAAGGAAGAGCGCCTCATCAGCTACGCCATCGACCTCGGCACCGAAGTCGAGCCAATCGTGCCGCACACGCCGGACCGCATCACCAAGGTGAAGATCAACAAGGGCATCGTCGAGACGACGACCAAGATTCAGACGGCCAAGACCTATAAGATCAAGAATCGCTCCGAACACGACCGCGTCGTCTTGATCGAGCATCCTTACCGCCAGGACTTCAAGCTGGTGACGCCGGAGAAGTTCTCCGAGCGGGCGCAGGACGTGTATCGCTTCGAGGTAAAGGTCGCGGCCGGCAAGGACGCGAAGCAAGACGTCCGTGAGGAGCGCGACGTGCAGGGCACGGTGCAGCTGAGCAACAGCGACAGCAACCAGATTCGCTTCTTCCTGAGCCAGCAGGCGATCAGCGAAGCAGTCAAGAAGGCGCTGCAAGACGCGCTGGTCCGCAAGGCCAAGGTGACGGCGGCGACCGACGCCATCAAGCAGCACGAGCGCCGACTGAACGACATCCGCGCCGACCAAGAACGGCTGCGGAACAACATCAACGCGGTGCCGAAGGACTCGGAAGCGTACAAGCGCTACGTCAAGAAATTCGACGTGCAGGAGACGGAGATCGAGCAGATTCAAGAGACGGTCAAGAGTCTGCAGGAGAAGGAGTTCGCCGAACGGCAGGCGTTCGAGAAGTACCTGTCGGCGATCACGCTGGACTGACCGCGATGCCGGCACATGGCGCGAAACGCGGAGAGAGGGGAAAGCCCCTGTCTCCGCGTTGTCGCGTTGTATCCCCGAGAGCCGGGCGCAAGGCCCGGCCCTCGGTCCGACAGAAGTCCTACCGCGAAGCACCTACTGGAGTGGCCGACCCAAAAACCACTGTGTCCAGCGAGGTTGACGCTTCTACCCAGCGAGTGGGCAGCGCCGGTTTCCCGCAATTCCGGCACACGGCAGGACTCGGCAAGACGATCCTTTGAGGGAGAACGAGCGAAGGCCGTTCGGCCAACGTCGAAAGGGCGTATAACGACACCCCTCGACCTTGGGAAGAGCAACTTTGGCCTCCCGCGCTCTTCTTCGCGCCGCTGCCGTCGCGGAATTCTTGGGTCCGCTTGCTAAAGTAAAGGGGATGGGAAGGAACGAGGTTTCGTCTCGCCCCGGCAAACAGGGGAAGGAACGCCATGACCGTGAAATCGCGCCGGCAACAACTCGAGGAGATGCTCGCCGAAGACCCGAACGACGCGTTCCTTCGCTACGGCCTGGCGATGGACTACGTCAGCGCCGGCGATGACGCCACGGCCGCGCGGCACTTCCACGACCTGGTTCAAGCCGACGCCGCCTACGTCGCGGGCTATATGCAGGGGGGCCAGGCGTTGGCAAGACTCGGCCGCACGGACGAGGCACGCGCGCTCTGGCAACGCGGCGTCGCGCAGGCGCGCGCTCAGGGCAACGCCCACGCCGCCGAGGAAATGACCGGCATGATCGACGGCCTCGATTGACGCGAATCTCCTTGCCAACCTTTCTCGCAAGCGGTTAACTGAGGGTCGGTGATCGATGAATTCGCGGCGGCGTTGACCGTCGCTTCCTCACGGGAGATGCCGATGCAACGGTTCCTCAGTTTGACGCTTTTCGGCGCCGCCGCGCTGGCCTTGGCTCTCGATGGGCAAGTATCGCGGGGTGAGGACAAGAAAGACGAAAAGCCGGCCGTGCTGGAAATCGACGGCATGAAGGCGTCCGTCCCCGCCGGGTGGAAGGAAGAGAAGCCCGAAAATCTGCTGCGCTACAAGCAGTTCAAGCTGCCCAAGATGAAAGACGACACGCGCGACGCCGAGATCGTCATTTTCAAGCTCGGCGGCACGGCCGAGGAAAACGTCAAGCGCTGGAAGGGCATGTTCCTACCGCCTGATGGCAAGACGATCGAGGAAGTTTCCAAAGTATCGGAGATCAAGATCGGCGACAAGAAGGCGACGCAGCTCGACATCTACGGAACGTTCCTCTACAAGAAGAACCCGATGGAGAAGAAGGCCGAGGAACGCCCCGACCATCGCATGATTGCCATCCAGTACGACGGCGGCGATGCGTCGTATCAGATTCGCCTGGTCGGCCCGGCCGCCACCGTGGAACACTACAAGAAGGGGTTCGACGACACCTTCAAGTCGTTGAAGAAGTAATCGCTCGTCGATGCAATGCGAGGCCGCGCGACGCCGATGGCCGTCGCGCGGCCGCATTTTTTTTATCATGACTACGCCATTTCTCGACTACGAATTGCCGCCCGAACTCATCGCCCAGCAACCGTGCGCCGAGCGTGACGCCTCGCGGTTGCTGGTCGTGCGCCGGGAGACGGCGACGCTCGAACATCGCACGTTCCGCGACTTGCCCGACCTGCTCTCCCCCAACGATTTGCTCATCTTGAACGATGCCCGCGTGGTCGCCGCCCGCTTGCTCGGTCGGCGGACGCGCACCGGCGGTAAGTGGGAGGGCCTATTTTTAAGGCAAAACGCGGAGGGGGCCTGGGTCTTGCTCTGCCAAACGCGCGGCCGTCTTCTGGTTGGCGAAACGATCGACATCGAACCGGGGCCGTTGCGCCTGGAGATCGTCGGCCGCACGCCGGAACGCCACTGGCTGGCCAAGCCAAACGATCCGCGACCGGCTTTCGCCGTCCTCGAACAATATGGCCATATTCCCCTGCCGCCCTACATCCGCAAAGGCCGCGCCACCGAAGCTGACCGCGAGCGCTATCAAACTGTCTACGCTCAAACGCCCGGCGCCGTGGCCGCCCCGACGGCCGGCTTGCACTTCACGCCCTCTCTTTTCCAACGTCTCGCGGCGCGCGGCATCGGTGTGGCTAGCGTCACGCTACACGTCGGTATCGGCACGTTTCAGCCGATCCAGGGCGACGACTATCGGCAGCACCGGATGCACGGCGAATGGGGCGAGTTGTCCCAGGTGACGTGCGAGCGCATGGCCGCGTGTCGCCAGGCGGGCGGCCGGGTCGTGGCTATCGGCACGACCTCGGTGCGCGTGCTGGAAACCGCGGCGGCACTGAGCCTCTATCGACCGTGGACCGGCGAGACCGAGTTGTACATCCACCCGCCCTATTCGTTCAAAGCCATCGATGCGTTGGTGACGAACTTCCACCTGCCGCGCTCGACGCTGTTGCTTTTGGTCGGGGCTTTCGCCGGCACGGATTTGTTGAGGCAGGCGTACAATGAAGCGATACAGCGGAACTATCGCGTCTATAGTTATGGGGACGCGATGCTGGTGTTGTGATCGTAATCAACTGCGCGCAAAATGAATGATTTCGTATTTACCCCGAAGGGGTTGGATCCCATAGCCCAGGGTTGCCGCGCAGCGGCTACCCTGGGTCATGCCGACCCCCCCTACCTACCCCGAAGGGGTCGCACAACGGCCGCGGCGGCCTCGGATAACCCCGCGAAGGCGTTGGTCGTTGGGGGCTTCGATACCCAGGGTAGCCGCTGCGCGGCAACGCTGGGCTATGGGATCCAACCCCTTCGGGGTAAATTCATAATATTCTATAGATTCCATTGTCCGCGCAGTTGGCAATAAAGGATCGGAGGCCGACATGATGAACCGAAGGATCGAAAGCGTCCGCACGGCCAATCTTAAGCTGACTCCGACTTCCGCCGAGGTGTTGATCGCCGTTCGCCTCGCCTCCGAACTTCACAACCCCGAATTTCGGGGCCGCCTCATGGGCCCCCGCTGTCGCTACGCCAGCACCGTGGAAGTAGCCTTTCCCATCCAACCGCTCGAACGTCTGACCGACCGCGTCTGGGCCTGTCGCGTCGTCATCCCGGAACCGAATTGGTGGGATTTGACCAGTCCCTTCCTGTACCAGGGGCCAATTGAGTTATGGCAGGATGGCCGTCTTATCGAGCAGGTCGATATATCACATGGATCGCGCGTCCTCGACATTGGACCCAAGGGGTTAACGCTCAACGGCAAGCCAATTCCCCTGCGTGGCATTTGTCGGTCGTTTTGGTTTGAGGAAGAACTGCTGCAACTGCGCCGCGAAGGCTTCAGTTGCGTCCTGGCGCCGGCGGAGAGCATGGGCTTGTGTGAGTCGGCTGACCGAGTCGGCATGTTCGTGATGGCGCGCTTCGCCTCCTCTGACGCAATGAAGTCGTTCGACTGCGGCGGTCATAACCCCTCTATGGTCGGCTTTCTGGTGGCTCAGGATCTTTTGGATCGACCGGAATGGCCTGACCATGATGCGTTCCTTCGGATTCTGGCTTCCACGCCCCTTTTAGAGAAGCGGCGAACGGAACTAGCGCGGCTGTTGGGTGCCCGTGATATGTCATCCTGGCGGACCGGGGCATGTTGTAACGGTATCGAATTGCACCGCTTGCCCAGCAAGCCGTTACCCGAATGGGCCGCCTTCGTCGCCTGTTCCGAGGAATTGCTGCCGCGCCTGGACGCGATCGCTTTACCGAAGCTACTCCTGCGCAAGGCGGGTTCGCCCGAACGGGAACCTATCGTGCAGGCCGGCATTCTGGGTCATATCGACGAACCGGCTACGTCCCCGGATACAGGGCGTTGACGGTCAACTCGACCTCTTCACGGTCGCCGCGGAAAGTGGCGGTGAAGAATTGTGAGAAGCCGGCGAAGCCGAGGGACGCATGGTTCAAAGGGACGGGCGTGAAGCCAACAATAGCAGGCCATTCGTGCCGTTCAATGCCATCGGTTAGACGCAAAAGTATCGAGGCCTACCGGAGCGGCACGATTCCGGCGCCAGGGACGATGACGATTCCGGCATGTGCCGCCGCAAGGTTTACGCCGATAGCCGAGGACAATGTTTCGGGAAAGACCGTGTCGTCGGCTCCCGTGTCGACTAGCGCGGGTATGAGGCGCGTGGCGGAAGGTCCGACGACGGCGATATCCAGAAGGGGACGCGGCCGAACGGTGCGTCCGCCCAGGGAATAAACGACGCGACCCATGCGAATATGCTTGTAGCGAAAGCGCATGGGCATTACATAATCGACGTGTCGGGAAACGGAATGTACATACCCACCACATGGCTGGGATCGATCCCTTTCTCCCGGAGGCGCTCCTCCATCTCGATCTCGTCGGCGCCGGAAGCCAAGATTCGCATCCCATCGAGGCTCCAGCCGGCGTACTGCCCGGCGTACTTGAAGTACTCCTCCTCCGGGAATTTGTTGAAGTTGTCCGTAAACAGGTTGGAGTCCACCCAAGGTATTTCTCTGCGTTCTCGTTCATCTTCACGTCCCCCAAAACCCCCAATCCCATTCTACCCGACGATCTCCCCCAGCGCCTCGGCCAGTCGGTCGATGTCCGCCTCCGTGTTGAAAGCGCCAGGGCTGACGCGTGCCAATCCATCGGGGAACGTTCCCAGAGCGCGATGGATGTAGGGGGCGCAGTGCAACCCCGGCCGAATGGCGATATCGAACGCTTGATCGAGGATGCCGCCCAACTCAGCGGCGGGCAGGACTTCGCTGCGAAAGCTCAACGTGCCGACTCGGTGGTCCGGGTTCCGTTGGCCAAACACCTGAAAGCCGCCGATCTCGTCGAGACGCTTCCACAAGCGTTCGCACAGGGCCACCTCGTGTTCGCGGATGGCGTCGATGCCGCGCTCTTGAACATACTGCACGCCCGCGGAAAGGCCGGCGATGCCGAGGACGTTAGGCGTGCCGCCTTCAAGAAAATAGGGGAATTCCTTCGGCTGCGTTTCACTGGACGAGTCGCCGCCGGTGCCGCCCTCGCGCCAAACGCCGACCTTGGCGCGCGGGCCGACATAAAGCACGCCGGTTCCGGTAGGCCCGAACAGCGACTTGTGTCCGGGGAAGGCCAACAAATCAACGTGTAGCGCTTGCACGTCGATGGGGACAACGCCCGCGGTTTGGGCCGCGTCCAAGAGGAACAGCAAGTCGTGTTCGCGGGCGATGCGGCCAAACTCCCGGATGGGCTGAATGGTGCCCACGACATTGCTGGCATGAGTCAGGGCGATGAGGCGCGTCTTGGGCTTGATGGCGGCGCGAACCGCGTCGGGATCGAGGATGCCGTCGCCATCGGCGGGAAGGCGCGACAACGCGATGCGGCCATCGAGTTCCATCCGGCGCAATGGCCGGCTTATGCTATTGTGTTCGAGTTCGCTGGTGATAACGTGATCGCCGTCTTTTAGTATGCCCTTGAAGGCCATGTTAAGCGCATCAGTGCAATTCAGCGTGAAGACGAATCGCTCGGGTCCGGTGCCGTGAAAGAGTTGATTGAGCCGATGGCGGGCATCGTCGAGCGCGCGTTCGGCGGCGAGGGCCATCTTATGTCCGGCTCGCCCGGGATTGGCGAGGTCGGTTCGCGCGAAGCGGTCGAGAGCCTGATAGACCGATTCGGGCTTGGGAAAACTGGTGGCGGCGTTATCGAGGTAGGTCATGCGTCAGCATCCAGATATTCGGGGATTTAGTTCGGGAAATGTTAAAGGGTCTTCCGCGGAGCGTGACCGAGAAGCGGCTCGCTCGGTGAAATGCTCTTACGAGGGAAGGAAATCGCGTACGGCGATGCGCCCCATTTCCTCGCCGTTAATGACAAGCGGCACCCGGTCCTCACGGCCGTAGTCCTGGCGCCGCCGATAGAGGGGCGATTTGCCGGCCCGCGGCTGTGTATAGACTTCCAGCGTCTCCGCTCCGATATTGACGATCCAATAAATAGAGAGCCGGGCCCGCGCGTATACGCGCCCTTGATAGCTTCGATCGTCGGCTAGACTGCTATCGGCCACTTCGATTACCAGGGCAATATCGCCAGGGCCGGGATGTTCGCTCGCATATCTTCTAATCGGCCCCCGAACTACCACGAGGACCGGTTCGGGCCGGCTGTCCAACGTGCGTATCGGCTTCTGCTCTCGAAGGCGCCATTCCGGCGGAAGGAGGCGCGAGAGTGCATCCCGAAGCAGGTCGATCACGGTGGCATGGGGCGGGTCGTGAGGCATTCTCGTGACAACCCATCCATCGATGAGTTCCGCTCTGTCGGTCGGCCTCAGAATCCCTAACTCCGCCATACGATCGTACTGTTCGACGCTAAAGCGGTACAAGGGGCGCGAAGCACCGGGCGGAAGCAATGCTTGCGGCATCGGATTGGCCGCCGAGGGTGCTATCGACATTGGCTTTTATCCCCGCGCGCCTCGCGCCATTATCTGCCTAGTGCCCGATATACTTCGCATATAACGTCCGTGCCTTGTCGATATCGCTGGTCCCCTTAATGATCGCTCGGCCATCGGGAAACACCGTGAAATCGTGCCCCTCCGCTCCGAATCTCAGCATGAAGCGATTGAAGCTAACGTCGCCGAGCGCCGTCAACTGACGGGCCATCTCCTCGAAGTTGAGTTTGCTCGCGGTGCGGTGGGCCACCTGCACGGCGTTACGGCCGCACAAGCTGGTCGTCTGCGTGCCGTGTTCGCCGTCGAGCCACTCGAAACGGCGATGCTTGCAGCACGGGCAATCGACGGTGCCGTGCAACTTGGCGATCTTGATGCGCTTGAGGACGTTTTCCCAAACGTCGATATATACCAGTTCGCGGTTGACTTGATCGATGCGGCCGGTAAGGATTTTGAACGCCTCCGCCGCCTGGAAGCTGGCGACGATGTTGACGATCGGCCCGAGTACGCCCGCGGTTTCGCAGGTGGCGGCCTCGCCGGGCGCGGGGGCGGCCTCGAAGACGCAGCGCAGGCAAGGCGTTTGGCCGGGGAGGATAGTCATGGTCTGGCCGTGACTGCCGATGCTGCCGCCGTATACCCAGGGCTTGTTCAGTTTCACCGCGATATCGTTGATGAGATAGCGCACCTCGAAATTGTCGGTGCCATCGAGGATGACGTCGGCATCCTGGCACAATTCCTCGATGTTGGTGCGGTCGATATCCGTAACCACCGACTCGATATGAACGGTGGAGTTCACGATGCGCAGTTTGCGCGCGGCCGCCTCCGCCTTGGGTAGATTTTCCGCCACGTCGCGCTCGTCGAAGAGAACTTGCCGCTGCAAGTTGTGCGTCTCGATGAAATCGCGATCGACGATGCGAACGTGGCCGACGCCGGCGCGCACGAGGGCGTTGGCGAGGACCGTGCCCAGGGCGCCGCAGCCGCAGAGAGTCACGCGACTCTCCAGGAGCTTCCGTTGGCCAGCTTCGCCGATGCCGGGAAAGCGCATTTGCCGGCTATAGCGTTCTAACGATGGTTCCATGAGTGATTACTTTCTTGGGCGATCGCGGCGCTCAGCATTTGACCAAACACAACGCCGCGACATCCAGGAGGGCGATTTCCGCGCCGTCCAACCGCGGCGGCACTTGCTCGCCCGGCCGATAATCGACGCGCTTACGATAGGCAGGCGTCTTGCCGCCCTTGGGTTGCGAGTACACCTCCACGATTCGTTCGACGAGATTCACGATCCAATAGTCGCCGATCTTCGCCTTAGCATAAAGTTCGCCCTTATAGCGGCGGTCTCCAAGGCGCGACGAGTCGGCGACTTCGATAAGCAAACCGATGTCGTCGGGACGAGGGTGTCTTGAAGCATAGCGCTCGTCCGGCCCCCGAATAATGGCGAAGTCCGGCTCCGGTTCGCTCCGCGCCAGCGCGATGGGGGTTTGGCAGCGCAGTTCCCAGGCTTCCGGTAGGACTGGCAGCAACCGTTTGGTCAGGCGGCCAATACAGCGCGCGCGGGGTGGTTTATGTGACACTTTTTCGACAATCCACCCTTCGCGTAGTTCAACTCGGTCGTCCGGCCCCAGAATTCCCGTTTCGACCATACGGTCGTATTGTTCGACCGATAGCTGATACAAGGTATAATTGGGCGGATCCTGAGCGGCAGGGCGAGTCTTAGCGGCGGCGACCGTCATCGTCATACCCCTTTCTCAGGCTCATCCACGCCGAAACTCTCCAAGAATTCCTTTACGAAGCGTATCTCCTGTTTGGGCCATCCCTGTTGCTTGGCATAGCCGGCGAGCGTTTCCAAATCCTCGCGGATGCGCGTAAGCCGCGCGCCGTTCAAGCGCTGCAAATAGGTAGCGATATATTGCAGCGTTTCCTCCGCGCCGACAGGATCGACCACGCCATCGTCGGAGCCGTTGAGGAAGACGACCACATGCACCACGGCCAGCAATAACGGATCGATGCCCAGTTCGGCGGGGATGAGCGGAAACACCGCGACGCCGTCGGGCACCTCGCGCTCGGGTTCGTCGCTCATGTCAGCCTCCCGCGACGGCGGGGATGATGGATAGCTCGTCGCCGTCCTTCACCGCCGTCGCCAGGTTGTCGAGGTAGCGCACGTCCTCGTCGTTGAGATAGACGTTGACGAAGCGGCGCACCTTGCCGTTCTCGAAAAGGCGGTCGGTGATGCCGGGATACTTCTTGGCCAACTCGTCGAGAACACTTTGGACGCTGGTGCCGGCGACCTCGACGGTGGCGAGGTTGTCGGTATGTTGGCGCATGGGGGTGGGGATTTGAATGCGAACGGACATGATATCACTCCGGAATCCGTTGAGCCGCGACCCGACAGGGGAGCGCGCGAAACGTAAACCATTACACCGCGACCGGCTCGCCGACGCCTGCCATCAGGGGCTCGAACTCTTCTAGGGATGGCGCGATCACGGCGGGCCGTTCCAGCAAATCGCTCACGGCGTCTTGCGTCTTGAGACCGTTGCCGGTGATGCACAGCACGATTTCCTCGTCGCGCGGAATGCGACCCTGCTCGAGCAGCTTGCGCGTCACGGCCACGGTCACGCCGCCGGCCGTCTCCGCGAAGATGCCTTCGGTTTTGGCCAGAAGCACCATCGCTTCCGCGATCTCGGGATCGCTGACATCCTCGCCCCAGCCGCCCGATTCGCGCATGACCTGGGCCGCGAAGAAGCCGTCGGCCGGGTCGCCGATGGCCAGCGATTTGGCGATGGTGTTCGGCTTGCGCACCGGCCGATGGGCCTCGGCGCCGCTCTTGACCATCGCCGTGATCGGATTGCATCCGGTCGCCTGGGCGCCGTAGATTTTGCACGTCGGATCGTCAATTAAGCCGACCTTGTGCAGTTCTTGAAACGCCTTTTGCAGCTTGCAGATCAGGCTGCCGCCGGCCATCGGGCTGACGATGTTTCGCGGCACGCGCCAGCCGAGCGCCTCGGCGATCTCGAAGGCCATCGTTTTGGACCCCTCGGCGTAGAAGGGCCGTAAGTTAATGTTAACGAACCCCCAGCCGTACTTGAACGCCACCTGCGTACACAGGCGATTGACCTGGTCGTAGGTGCCATTGACGCCGATGACCTTGGCGCCGTAAACGCTGGTGCCGAGGATCTTGGCACGCTCCAGGTCGGACGGAACGAAGATGTAAGCCTCCAGCCCGGCAGCGGCGGCGTTGGCGGCCACGCTGTTGGCCAGGTTGCCGGTCGAAGCACAGCCGACGGTTTGGAAGCCGAACTCTCGCGCCTTGCTCAGCGCCACCGAGACGACGCGGTCCTTGAACGATAGCGTCGGGAAGTTGACCGCGTCGTTCTTGATCCACAGCCGCTCGACCCCCAGCGCCTCGGCTAGACGATCCGCCCGGACCAGCGGCGTGCCTCCGACCTGAGCGCCGACCGTCGGCTCGCCGTCGAGCGGCAGCAGTTCGCGGTAGCGCCACATATTGTTGGGCCGCAACTCGATCTTGGCCCGACTGATGGCCTCGGCGATGGCGTCGTAGTCGTAATCGACTTCTAGCGGCCCGAAGTCGTCGGTGCAGAAGTTCAACGGCTTCTTCGGATACGCCTTCCCACAGATGCGGCACTTTAACCCGCGGACGAAATCACTCATTGCTAGTCCTTGTCAGTGGTCCGTTGTCAGTGGTCCGTTGTCAGACGTGCGCCATCCATGGTCGGTCGTTACCTCGAGAGGCAACTGACAACGGACCACTGACGACGAACTACTGACAAATGAGTATCGTCCAGGGGTGGCCGCACACCCAAATGGGTGCGACGGCATGAGATGAAGAGGTGTGGTCGGCACACGATCTTATCTCTCCCGGTCTAAACCGGGCAGGAGTTAGCACCAGCATCTTCCGGGAGGAAGACCGGTTGCTGTGGCTTCAAAGGGCCTGACCCTCAGCCACTCTGGATAAGATACTCGCTCAAAAAGATTCTAGGACCGACGGGGGCGGGCAGCAATCCTTTTCGTGGGAATTTCATGGAAATGATGCCGCGGCGCTGGCGAGCGGCCCGCACGACCGGTAAGCGATGCCAGTTTTCCGCCGAGAGCTTGCCGCGCGAGCATGGGTCGCTACCCATCTCAGGCTCGCGCGGCAAGCTCTGGGCGGAAAACGTGCTTTAGGGCACGGCCCTAGCTAGTCGCGCCGTGCCGAGGCGATGGAAAAAATCATATCGTTGAAATCGCGGTCGCCGCCGCCCGTCAAATCCTCGACGGAGTAGGTGGGCAAACCCTTGGCGAAAGCGCGGCGGAAGTGGTCGAAGCGATCCGGGTTGGCCGCTTCGTTGGCGAAGAAGGCGAGCGGACTGCCATTTTGTTGATTGCTGGGATTGTTCGTCTTTAGCGCCGCCGTGTTGCTGCTCTGCACCAGGAAGAACGAAATTAACGTCCCGGCCGGCAACGCGAAGGTCCGTTTGACGCCCGCCGTTTCGCCGCTCTGGAAGACGACGGCGCCCGTGTCGGCGTCTTGGGTGCGTTTCAGCGCCGCTTCGGCATAGCCGGCGCCAGGCAACCGTCCTTCGATGCGGCCGCGCGCGTCGTCCACGACGAAATAGGCCAGTTCGTTGTTGTAGGCCGCTTCGCGGAAGGTCCAGGTGAAGGTAACGTCGGTCGTGGTGCCGCGCTTGCCCGGCACCACGTAGAGATCGACGCCCGGTGGGCTGACGACGACGCGCACCGTGGCCGTCGCCCGACCGCCGAAGCCGTCGTTGACGGCGTAAGTAAAAGCATCGGTGCCGATAAAGCCGTTTCTGGGCGTGTAGGTCACGGTGCCATCGGCGTTGACGGCGACGCGGCCGTTGCGCGGACTGCTTCGGAGAGCGACGGTCAGCGCGTTGCCGTTGGCGTCGGTATCGTTCGCCAAGACGGGGATAACGACCGCGGTATCGACAACCGTGGCGGCGCTATCGTCGCCGGCCGAAGGTGCGACGGTGCGACGTTGACGAATAGGACGGCGCGGCCGCCGCCGTCGGCGTTATCGACGTACTTCACGTGATAGCGGAGGCCATCGACGGTAACGACGTGCTGCCGAAACGCGCCGTCACGATGGCCGTAGGTGAGGACCGTGTACTCGCGCTTCTGGTCGAGCGTGCCGGCGCCGAGGTGCGTCACGTGCAGGTTGCTGCCGGTCAAGGTGGCGAGCCCGGAGACGGCCACGAGGTCGGCGGAACCGTCGGCGGCAAGCTCGGTGTTGAGGGTGCTGCCGGCGGTCTCCGTGAGGTTGCCGTTGAAAGCGAGGGTGCCGATGCCGTCACCGTCGCTCAGGCCAGGGTTGAGCGTACCGCCGTTGTTCACGGTGCCGACCTTGATTCCCAGGGTGCCTTCGATGCCGCCGTTCCGCCCGATATCTAGAGTGGCAAGCCCCTCGGTTGCTGGGACGAAGAGTCGGCCGCCGCCGGTGGGTACGTCTTCCCCGGTGATGAGTGTGTTGCCGAGGTTAAGCGACGACTTCCCTTCCACCTTAACGCCTTTTTCGTTAAACTTCGACTGCGTAATACGCGGCCGCAGGCTGACAACCGACTCGCCGGTTCCAGCCAGCTTTTGCACCTGGCCGTATCGCCCCACGACGAGTTGGAAGGGCGTATTGGCGTCGATGGCGCCGCCGGTCGATTCGATGTTGGCCTTGTTCCCGGCGAGAACGAGCTTGCCGACCTTCGGCGCTCCTCCGTCCTGCGCAGCCGGGGCGTCCAACTCGATCTTGGTGTTCGCGTCGGTATCGACCCGGAATCGGGTGTTGGCCGCGACCTCGATCGTGCCTCCTTTGTCGCCTGAATGCTTCCCTTCTTCCCGACAACCTTGCCGTCCCTCATCTCGACCAGTGTAACCGAGAAGGCGCCTTTGTTTTCGATCCTGGAAGTGCCATCGACGAACAGCGTGCCGCCGGTAAAGTTGACTTTGCCGGCCGCGAGTCTGCCGTCCGTGATCTGGTTAACGTAACCGTTCACCCAAAAATCGTCCAAGTGGCGCAGCTGGCGGCTTGCGGCTTGTGTAGCATGGCGGCATGCACCTTTCCGGCTGCCCCGGTTGCCGTCAACGCGACGCTCGCATCGCGGAACTCGAGCGGCGCCTCGCCGCGATGGAAGCTCGCCTGGGCACCACGGCCTCCAACTCCTCGCTGCCACCCTCGGCCAACCCGCTCGGCGCCG
>JBBSES010000001.1:0-29406 GCA_038239465.1 Gemmatales bacterium | reverse complement strand
TTCACCGGGCAAGCGCTCACGCACGCGCCGCATAAGGAAGACGCATGAGGCAGGTGCGGGTTCAGGGCGACGCTGTCGTACAGCGGCGTGAGGATGCTGCCAATGGGGCCGGAGTAGACGCCGCCGTAGGCATGGCCGCCGATGCGCCGATAGACCGGGCAGGCATTCAGACAGGCGCCGCAGCGGATGCACTGCAAGCTTTCGCGGAAGGGCGTGGCCAGCACTTTCGACCGGCCATTGTCGAGCAGGACCAGATGGAATTCCTCCGGGCCATCTAACTCGCCGGCTTTGCGCGGGCCGGTGATGATGGTCGTGTAGACGGAGAGCGTTTGCCCCGTCGCCGCCCGTGCCAATAGTTTCAAAAACACGGGCAGGTCTTCGATGCGCGGGATGACTTTCTCCATGCCCATGAGGGCGACGTGGACGCGCGGCCAGGTGGTGGTCAGTCGACCGTTGCCCTCGTTGGTGACGAGGGCGATGGTGCCAGTCTCGGCCACCGCGAAGTTGGCGCCGCTGATGCCCAGGTCGGCGGCGTGAAACTTGTCGCGCAGCAAGCGGCGGCCCGTCAGCGCCAGGCTCTCGGCGTCGTCCGGCAGGCGCTTGCCGACGTGTTTGGAGAGGATGTCGCATATGCTCTCGCGCGTGTGATGCACGGCGGGGGCAACGAGGTGCGACGGCCGTTCGTGGGCCAGCTGGATGATGAACTCGCCGAAGTCGCTTTCCGTGACCTCGATGCCGGCCGCTTCCAACGCGGGGTTGAGGTGAATCTCCTCGGTGGTCATCGACTTCGATTTGACGGCGTGCTTGCAATTCGAGGACCGCGCGATCTCGACGATAATGGCACGTGCTTCCTCGGCGTCGGCCGCCCAGTGGACCTTGCCGCCGAGCCGTTGCACCGACGCTTCCAGTTGTTCCAAATACTTATCGAGATGGCTGAGCGTATGTTCCTTGATGCGCTTGGCGTGGTCGCGCAGCTTGTCGCTATCGGCCAGGGCGGCATACCCACGGCGGTTGCCGGCCATGAGAGTATCGGTCAGTCTTACCAGCGCCGCCTGCAATTGCGGATTCGCTTGCGCCTCTTTGACGCCGCCGATGAAGTCGTGATGCTCGTGCCGCGCGTAGGTACTCATGAGGGGATTTTACTCTGACTGGCCCCGGCTCCGCAATTCGCGCAGCCAGCCGGGTAGCTCGACGAGCAGGTTGCCGGCGAGGATGAACGCGCCGCCAGCGATCAGGCGCTCGGTCACGCGGTCGTGGCCCCAGGCGACCGAAAAGACGGCGGCGAAGACGGGTTCGAGGAAGTAGATCAACGCCGCCCGGCTGGCGCCGACCGCCGGCTGATATTGGTTCATCCAGTGAAACGCCAGCACGGTGGCGAACAGCGTCAAAGCGGCGAGGTCGAGCAAGACCCAGATGTTCGAGAGCGTATTTTCGAGCCATCGCAACCAACCAACGATGCCGCCGGGCGAGGCGGCGGCGAGGAGCAGCGTGCAGCCGAACGAGAGCAGGCCGGTGATGGCCAGCAGGCTGACGGTAATATGTTCCGAGCGGACGCTGTGGCCGAGGCGGTCGAGGAGTACGATTTGCAAGGCGAAAAAGAGGGAACTGGCGACGGTCAAGCTATCGCCCCAACCGAGATGGATGCCGTCATCCAACTGGATGCCGAGGACTGCGGCGCCGACGACAGCCAAACCGATGCCGGCGATCGTCAGGCGCGACACCCGAATGCGAAACACGATCGCCATGATGATCGGCACCCAAGCGCCGCCGAGGCAGGTGAAAAACGCCGATCGCGCCGGCGACGTGTGCGCCAGTCCCAGGACTTGCAGGGAAAAGGCGACGAAGAAAGCCAGGCCGACGACGAGGCCGACGGCATGTTCGCGGCGCGTCGGCTGGAAAAAGCAGCGCGGCTGCCAGGCGGCCAGGAGCAAAAAGGATAGCCCCATGCGCAGGGCGATGAGCGTGAAGCTGGCCACCCCCTCGCCGCCGGGACAGTCGCGGGCCGCTTCCTGCCAGTTCTTGACGAGCGGGAAGGAAGCGCCCCAGAAGAGCGTCGTGAGGACGAGCATCGCGGCGGGCAGAGCGGCGGAGGGGGAATTAGTCAAGGATGTCCGCGGGCTTGAGGGGAGAGTTCTTGAGTGAGCATAGCGACGATCGCTCCCGGTCCAAAGCCAATTCAGGTGCGAATGCCTACCAAACAAGGCCGAAACGCGGGGCCGACGCTACACTGTCCTCTTGCTCCCTCGTTGGCCGCCTGTCGAAGAGGAACCCTCTATGCCCCTGACGGCACAATTCGCTCTGTTGGCCGAGGTGTCGGCCGATTTTCTCATACTCCCGATCTTCGAGGAAGAAGCGCCCGCCGGCGCGCTGGCGCAACTCGACGCGCGCCTCGGCGGCGTCCTGACGCGCCTGCGGCAGTCCGGCGATATTACGGGAAAGGCGAATGAAATCACGCCGCTCCTGGACCGCGCGGGAGCGGCCACGACTCGCTTGCTGGCGGTCGGCCTGGGCAAGCGCTCGGCGGCCGATCAGTTCGCGCTGCGCGACGCCGGCGCCGCGGCCTCTCGCGCGTTGACCGACCGGCCCCGGCAACGTCTGGCAATGGCTCTGCCGGACGGCCTCGACGCGGCGGCCAGCGCGCACGCCCTCGGCGTCGGCCTGCTGCAAGGGTGCGATGGGCCAGGCATCCGCAAGAGCAAGCCCGAACGCTTCGCGCCGCAAGAACTATGGCTCGTCGCCCCACCGGCGGCGCCGATCGACGCCGTCCGCGAGGCGACACATCGCGCCGCCATCGAGGGCAAGGCGATCGCCCTGGCGCGCGAGTTAGTCAACCTGCCGCCGTCCGAACTGTACCCCGAGAGTTTTGCCGCGCGGGCGACGCAAGTGGCCGGCGCTTCCGGCTTCACATGTACTATTCTCGATGAAAAGCAGCTGGAAGCGGAACGCATGGGCGCATTGCTGGCCGTGGCGCGCGGTTCTGACCGGCCGCCGCGCTTGATCGTCCTCCGCTATAACGGCGGCAACCGCCCGCTTCTCGGCCTGGTCGGCAAGGGGGTCACGTTCGACAGTGGCGGCCTGTCGCTGAAAAGTTCCGAGCAGATGGCCGACATGAAATGCGACATGGCCGGCGCCGCCGCCGTCCTGGGCGCGGTCAGCGCCATCGCCGAACTGCGCTTGCCCGTCTCGGTGCTGGGCGTGCTGGCCGTCGTGGAAAACATGCCGGGCGGCCGGGCCATGAAACTGGGCGACGTACTGCACGCCCGCAACGGCAAGACCATCGAGGTGCTGAACACCGACGCCGAGGGCCGGCTGATCCTAGCCGACGCGCTCTCGTATGCCGTGGACCAAAAGGCGAGCCACCTGGTCGATCTGGCGACGCTGACCGGCGCCTGCATGGTGGCGCTGGGCGAGGACGTGGCCGGTCTGATGGGCAACGATCCCGCCTGGAGCGATAACGTGCTGGCCGCTGCCTGGCGCGCGGGCGAACGCGCCTGGCCGTTGCCGATGTTCCCGGCTTACGGCGAACTCATCAAGAGCAACGTCGCCGACATCAAGAACATCACCGGCAAGCGCTTCGCCGGGGCCATCACCGCCGCCAAGTTTTTAGAGCATTTCGTCGGCACGGTGCCCTGGGCACACCTCGACATTGCCGGCCCCGCCTGGGCCGACGCCGAATCGCCGACGCGCGACGCGGGCGGCACGGGGGCTTTCGTGCGGACGTTGATCGAGTTGGCGCGGGAGTATAAGTAGCTGGGTCAATACAACCGAAGACGACATCTAACGGTGAGGAGGCTCCGGCAACCGCTGGAGCCTTCTTCATTCTTCATTCATCGGTCGCGATTCTTCCAGGATGCGGCTCTTGATAGGCGTAGCTACAAGTCTTGAGGACGAGTACGTCGTGAAGTTCGTTTCACTGAACCTCGAAGAGAAAGATGTGCCGCTGAAGCGCCACGTCGGGATCGTCAACAATGGCAGTGAATAAGTAGGCGTTCAGGGGCGCGACGACGCGGCGGGATGCCTCGGGGCCACCTTCGGCCAAGTCCGCCATGATTTGCCGTCCAAGCTCGGCGATAATCCTCGGTGGGAGATCGAGTTCACGAATGCGCCTCCGTGCTTCGTCCGCTATCTGGACGCTGTAACTCATCGAAGACATCCCCCGCCGGCCGAAATCGTCCGGCTTCGAAATCGGCTTGGCCACGGCAAGCGCTTTCCTCGCTCAGCCAGGGCCATCGTGCCTCCATGTTGTCTTTCAAGTTCTTCAGTTCGTGAAACGCCAGGCGAAAATCCGCTACCTTCTCCACCTTGTATTGTCTTTCCTCGGCGATACCCACACATTCGATCATGGTTTCGCCGATGTCGATGGCTTTGGTCAAGGCGTCCAGAACGAACGTGCCAGCGGCCTGATGATTGCGGACCTTCTTTGCGAACAGCAATTTCCACCAGTCATTGCACCACTCGTGCAGGAAGCGAAAATAGTCCAGGCCGGCTTCGATGAGAGCGTCGGTCTCGCAGGCGAATTCGGCCTCATCGGAATCCTTTTTCCAGGCTTCCACCGCCCCCCTTGCCGTAGTCTCCCATCCTCGGCAAATCGCGTTCTTGACGTTCATGGTTTAGAACTCCGGATTGGCGGCTATCGTCCCGAGGCGATACCGTTTTTCGTTCCACTCTCGCAAACGCTTCACTTGAGCGGCAGCGTTTCCAGCAGCGCCAATGTAGCCCACCCCGTCGCCGCGAACGAGATGAACTGCGACTTGCCGCCGGGGTCGCCATTGTCGAAGAACGTCTGCACCGGCCGGCTGCGCGTCTCCACGAGCCAACTGCCGTCTTCCTTTTGCGTCGAGAGCAGGTATTTGACACCCTTCTGGAAAACATCGTCCTTGGCCTCCATGCCGGCGAAACGCAGTGCCATCAATACCGTGCCGGTGGCGTAGGCGTCGCCGGGACGGTCGGGCATTTGTTTCCAGCTGCCGTCGGCTAGCTGTTCCTTCACCAGCGTGTCTCTGGCGGCCACGATCTCCTTTTGCTCAACGCCGGCCGTTACCAGGGCACGCAAGCGATACGCCCTATCCTCCGTGTCTTTGGGCGTCGCGGCCAGAAGCCAAGCCTTGCCCCTGGCGAACGCCTTCTCGACGCGCTCGTTGACCTCGGCATCCTTTGACGGGCCATGATACTTCAACGCACGCAGGGCGAAGGCCGCCGTGGTGAAGGGGCTGCCCTCGCTGGGTTGCCGCTGCATCAGCGCGGGCCAGGAGCCGTCGTCCTTCTGCCGGGCCAGCAGGTATTGCACCAGCGCCGCCGTCGTATCGTCGGCGGGATGCTCGGCCACTTCCAACGAGAACAGAGCGTAGGCGGCCATGGTGTTTCCACCGGGGACGGCCAAACCCTTGGCGACTTGCTCGCGCTTCCCCTCGAAGGTATTGATCGTGAAATCGACTTGCTGCCGTAGAGCGGCGGCATCGACATCGAAACCGCGCCGCTTCGCTGAAGTGAAGACCTGGATCGCCAGCGCTTGGTGATGGCAACTGAAACACTGGCGGTTCTTGACGTAGCTGGCCGCCCCCTGCTCGACGCGCCGCAGCCCTTTTTCGACGACGGCTTTCGGTACGTCATCGGCGCGAACGCTTGGCGCCAGGGTTACGAAAGCCAGCATTATGATGTGACGTCGCATGGCTGCCGGTTCTCTCGTTGAGCGGGGGGCGCGAAACGTAAACCAATCGAATCGAGGCGCCATGAGGTTCGCCTTGACCGCGTTGCCGCTTTTATTCTACTCTCCAAAACTTCGGTCGGCCTCCGCGCCGGATGGATCCATGCTCCTCCACACACGGACGTATCATGAACCTGGCTCTCAGGACGCCGCTTCCCGACCAGGAACTGCAGCCATTGCTCGATCGCGTCGCCGAATCGCCCGATGAGCGCGTCCGCGTGCTGGCGCGTTTGCTTGGCGAGCAGGCCTGCCGGCAACTCGGCATCTATCCCTTCCCCCCTGGTTTCAAGCTGTCCGTCGTCATCCCCGTCTACAACGAACGGCAATGGCTGCGCGAAATCCTTCGCCGCGTGCAGGCCACGCCGGTGCCCAAGGAGGTCATCCTCGTCGATGACTGCAGCACCGACGGCACGCGCGACATCCTCAAGGAACTCGAAGGCGAGGATGGCGTCCGCGTCGTCTACCACGAACACAACCAGGGCAAAGGCGCCGCCCTGCGCACCGGCTTCGCCCACGCGACCGGCGACGTGGTCATCGTGCAGGACGCCGACCTGGAATACGACCCGGCCGAATATCCGCGATTGCTCCAGCCCATCATCGAGGATCGGGCCGACGTCGTCTACGGCTCGCGCTTCATCGGCGACGGCCATCGCGTCCTTTATTTCTGGCACTCCGTCGGCAACATGGTCTTGACGACCCTGTCGAACATGTTCACCAATTTGAACCTCACGGACATGGAGACTTGCTACAAGGTCTTCCGCCGCGAGGTGCTGACGGGGATGAATTTGAAGTCGGACCGCTTCGGCTTCGAGCCGGAGGTGACGGCCAAGATCGTCAAGAAGAACGATCCCCCGTGGCGCGTCTACGAGGTGCCGATCAGCTACTCGGGCCGCACCTACGAGGAAGGCAAGAAGATCGGCATGAAGGACGGCTTCAACGCGCTGTATTGCATCGTGCGCTATTGGTTCCGCGACTGACGTTTTGCGCAAGCAACCCGGCGAGCGGGGGCTTGAGCGTCCCCGTGCATTTCTCCCGGAGAACCACGGGGGCGCTCAAGCCCCCCGCTCGCCAAGAAAGGATTCGCGTCCCTCGGCCCGGAACCGAGGGGCGTTTTTCGGAACGAGAGAGAGGAGCGACCCATGCGACCCATCCTCGCGGCGCTGGCCCTGGCGGCCGCGCTGCCTTTGCCCGCGCGCGGTGCCGACCTGCGCCATCCCGAAGACGCCGCCCTGCACGCCGTTCAATTCGTCGATGAAAACGAAGGCTGGGCCGTCGGCGACGCCGGTGCCGTGTGGCACAGCATCGATGGCGGCGCCACCTGGGAGCGGCAACCCACCGGCGTCCGCGCGTCGCTGCGTTCCGTGTACTTCCTGAACCCCTTCACCGGCTGGGCGGTCGGCCGCGAGGAGACCGCGCACGGCAGCGTCGGCACGGTCCTCGTCACGCGCGATGGCGGCCTGAAATGGCAACGGCTGTGCGTCAACGGCTTGCCCGGCTTGCAGCGCGTGCGATTCTTCGACGACAAGAACGGCATCGCGGCGGGCGACGGCAGCGAGCAGTATCCCACGGGCGTCTTCCTGACGGCCGACGGCGGACGGACCTGGAAGCCCGTAGCCGGCCCGCGCTGCCCGACCTGGCTCGCCGCTGATTTTCAGGACTTATCCACCGGCGCGCTGGCCGGCACCTGGAGCCGCCTGGCCACGCTGCGCAACGGCGTCCTCGGCGCCTCCGACGTGGATACGCTCAGCGGCCGATCGGTGAATGGCTTGCAACTCAACGGCAAGCGCGCCGCCGCCGTCGGGCAAGGCGGCCTCATTCTGCTCAGCAGTGACAGTGGCGGCGTCCACTGGGGATTCGCCGACCTTAAACTGCCGAAGGAAACGCTCGCCGGTCTCGACTTCCGCGCCGTCGCCTGCCGCGGCACGCACGTCTGGGTCGCGGGCCGTCCGGGGTCCGTCGTCTTCCATAGCGCCGACCAGGGCGCGAGCTGGCAGCCGCAGATGACGGGGCAAAACCTGCCGATGAACGGCATCGCTTTCCTCGACGACAAGCGCGGCTGGGCGGTCGGCGAACTCGGCACCGTCCTCAAGACCATGGATGGCGGCAAGAGCTGGAAGGTGCAGCGGCAGGGCGGCCAGCGGGCCGCAGTGCTGTGCGTCCATGCCCGCGCGGCCGGCGTGCCGCTCGACGCCATTGCCCTCGTTGGCGGCGACGATGGCTATCTGACCACGGCCCTCCAATTCTCCGCCATCGACCCGACGGCGGCCCCCTTAGCAAGCGCGTCCGAGGCGCAGCGCCTCGCCGCCGCGGTGCGTCAAGCGGGCGGCGCCGCGGCGGAAGTCCTCTGGCAGTTCCCGTTGCCGCGCCACGCCGACCGCGCCGACAAACATCAATTACTCGCCGCCTGGAACAAGCGCCACGGCGGCGACGCCGCGGAGCAAATGCTGCGTCAGCTGGTTCTGGCCATTCGCATGTGGCAGCCCGAAGTGGTACTCAGCGACGATGCCACGGACGGCGGCGATAGCGCCCTGGAGTCGCTGACCGCCGACGCGACGCGCGAGGCGTTTCAGCGGGCCGCCGACCCCAAGGCATTTCCGGAGCAGATCGAGCAATTGGGATTGAAACCGTGGACCGTCAAGAAACTGTACGCCCGCTGGCACAGCGGGAAGTTGGCGTCCGTCGTCCTCGATTTGAACGAGGCGCGCGTGCGGCTCGAAGGCACGCTCAACAACGTGGCGACTTCGGCCGGCGAACTGCTCGACGCGCCGGCACATTACAACGAAACCTACTATCATCTCGTCGCCAACAACATGCAGGGGGCGGAGGGCCACCGCGATCTCATGCAAGGCATCGCCCTGGGGGCCGGCGGTACGGCCCGGCGTCAGCTGCCTCCCCTGCCCGATGCCGCCCCGGAAATCGAGAAGGCCATCCGCGCGCGGCGCAACTTGCAAGTCCTCGCCGAAACGCCGGTCGCCGGTTTGACTGACCCCAATCGCCTTCTGAGCCAGATCGGCCCGACCCTCGCCAATCTTTCCGACGATCAGGGAGCGCAAGCGGCGTTCGCCATCGCCCGGCGCTTCGCCGACAATGGCCAATGGCTGCTGGCCCGCGAAGCCTACTTCGTCATGGTGGACCGCTATCCCGCCCATCCGCTAGCCGCCGACGCCTATCGCTGGCTCATTCGCTACGCCAGCAGCAGCGAAGCGCGACGCCGTCAGGAACTCGGGCAATTCCTCGCCGTCACGCAATCGGAAATGCTGCGCGTCCCCGACGGCGGCACCGTCGATAAGCAAGGCCTGGAAAGCAAGCATACGCAGCAAGTGACCACGCTCGGCGACCTGGCCGAAGCGCGGCGCTGGTACGAGAGTTGTCTCAAGGTCGAGCCGCGTTTGGAAGCGTTTGGCGGCGTCTTCGCCTCCGACCCGGCCGTGCAATTCGGCTTACAATCGGCGCGGCGCAACCTGGGCGACTTCAAGACGGCCCAGGAGTGGTACGCGCGCTTCGTCAAGGACCACGCCGAGGGACCGTGGCGCGACGCCGCCGCCGCCGAACTCTGGCTGGCCAACCGCAACGGCCCGCCGCCCAAGCCGCTCGCCAGCTGCCGCTTCACGCCGCGCCGCCCCGTCCTCGATGGCAACTTCGACGACGACTGTTGGCAGGGCGCCGCTCCCCTGCGCCTCAAGGATGCCATCGGCGACACCGCCAAGGAATGCACGACGGATGCCTGGTTTGCCTACGACAAGGAATATCTCTACATCGCCCTCCGCTGCCAGCACCCGGCCGAGGCGTATGTCGCCCCGGTGACGAAGCGGCGCCGCGACGAAGACCTGCGCGACTTCGACCGCGTGCAAATCCTTCTCGATCTCGACCGCGATTACGGCACTTGCTTCCGCCTACAAATCGATCAACGCGGCTGCCTGTGCGAGGACTGCTGGGGCGACGCGGCCTGGAATCCGCGCTGGTTCGTGGCGGTGAGGAGCGAGAAAACCGGCTGGCAAATCGAGGCGGCCATTCCCCTGCACGAATTGACCGGCGAACCGCTCAGCGCCGGCAAGGCCTGGGCATGCAACGTGGTCCGCGTGTTGCCGAACCGCGGCGTGCAAGGCTGGTCGCTGCCGGCGGACGTGGTGCCGCGTCCCGAGGGCATGGGGCTGCTCATGTTCATGCAGGAACGACGGCCTGCGGGCGAGGCGGCGCCGGCCGTGACTGAGCGGACGCCGTCGGCCTCCGCGCCGCGGCCCTAGAGACGACAACTAGAGGACCATAACGACGGAGCCGCGACCGTCAGGAGAGACCCTGACGGTCACGGCTCCGTTTTACCGCTGTCGATGGCCTCTATTTAATAGGGCCGCATCGGTAACGGTTGCGGCATCGGCGCCGGCGCGGGCACCGCCGGGATGACCGGCACGGGGGCAATCGGCGCCGGCACGACGGGAACCGGCGGCGCGCTCATGCGGGCACAGCGGGTTAGCAGCGCCGCGCTTAGCTGTTGGACTTCCGGCCGCGCGTCGGCGCGGTACGCCTCGTTGGCCGTGCGGTCGTAGACGAGGGCCGCTCCGTCCAGCGCTATGCCCGCGAACAAGCCACGGCTGCGGGAATACGACACGATCTCGGCACGCAGCCGCGCGTCGGTGCCGGCTTCCACCTGACGGCCGACCGGCCCGGCGGCGATCGCCGCGTCGGCGCCGAGCGTCAGCTTTCCCCGGCCGGCAAGCACCCGATCCAGACTGTCGCGGGTCTTGAACACCAGCACCACGTCGGCCGATTCGACGCCGGCTTGAAAGCCGATGCTGGCGCCGCCCAGATCGACGAATGTCAGCCCGCCCCAGGCGCCGGCGCGGTCGCGGGAGACGATGACGCCGTGGCCGCCGCGCCCGCCCAGCAAGAACCCCGCCTTGATGACGCGCGGAATGATGGCAATGCCCTGGGCGTCGGCCAAGACGCTTGCCGGAATCCCTTGCAGCGGCAGCGCGGCGAAGTCGTCGAGGACGTCCGAGGCGGATTGCAAAGTCCGCGTCGGGGCCGGCGGCAACGCATAAGCCGGGGATGCGGAAAGGAGGGCAACGCCAAAGGCGGCGATGAGTAAACGCTTCATGATGGCTTCCTCTTCTTTGAAACAGGGCGAGCGAACGGCCACGCTGCCGACGCTAGAAAAGGAAGCAACTTCAGGACCGCTCTCGGCAGGACCGCCTTCTTTTTCCGGCGTTTCGTCTCTCGTCCGCAAGGAATACGCGGATGGGATGGACGGGAGGAATTGGGCATACCCCTGGCGATTCGGAGGTAGCCCGCCAACTTGCCCTATCGGCACATTCGGTTTGCCGTCCTTCGACCGCTTGGAGCCCGCCACCGCTTTCTCGCGGGCAGGCGCGGCCTTTGCACGCTTCATCGTGGGTATGAACGTGCCTGCGGGAGATCTAAACGTGCACTATCCGCCGCTATCCCTTTTCGCTCGCCTTGCTCCCTGGTTTGCCGTCGTTGTCCTGTTGTCGATGAGCGCCGTCGGCCGGGCGGGGGAATCGTACTTCCTCATGGTCTTCGCCGCGCAGGGCGAGCCGAACGTGCCGCGCCTGTCACATACGTGGGCCACCGTCATCAAGGCGACCGGCGAGGGGCCGGCGGCCGAAAGCTATCGTCTGGAAGCCCACACCATTAGCTGGATGCCGAGGTCGATGGCCGTGGCGACGTGGCGCCCGCTGCCGGAGATCGGCGTCAACCTCGACCTCGCGGCCACCCTGCGCTGGACCGACTCGCTCAAGCTGCGCGTCTCGGCATGGGGGCCGTACCAGATCGACCCGGTGATGTACCAACGCGCCCTGGCCCAGATCGCTTTCCTGGAAAGCGGAGCGGTGCGCTATAAGGCAATCGACGCCGGTTTTGCCGGGGTGCGCGTCATGGACTGCATCCATGCCGTTTCGGACCTGGCGACGGGAACGCCCGCCGTGCGTCTTGGTACGCCGGGATGGGGCCACATGGCTAGCGCCGCTGTCGCCCGCGACTTGCGGCCCTGGGTCGTCGCGCCCGCCCAGACGCACGACTGGGTCGCTCTCCGGTTGGGTATCGATCTTTCGAGGATGGGCCGTTACTCTCTGGACTAAAACGAGGACCGCGCTTCACCATTGCTCACCGCTCCTCGTCTGGCTCGATTTCCAGTTGCAATTCCTCCAAATCGAGATCGTGTTCGATCTCGCGCAGAACTTCGTCGTTGATGATTTCGCGGTCGCGCAAATCGATGATGGCTTGCCGCTCGGCCTCGATCAGTTCGAGGCCGAGCCGCTGCGCGGACAGGGCACGGTCTTCTCGATGGCCATCGTCGGCGGAGTTGAGGTTGGCTTCGTGGCGCTCCAGGCGGTGCTTGTACTTGGCGCGGAATCGCTCCACGGCGTCGGCGGGCGCCCACGATTCGCCGCTCACTTCGTCGAGGCGGCGCAGCGCGGCCTGGGCGGTGGCCACGCGTCCCCGCGTTTCCTCGCGCTTGGCCGAGCCGTCGTCTCGAAGACCGAGCCAAGCGATGAGCCACGGCAACGTCAAGCCCTGCAAAACCAGGGTGGCGAAGATGACGCCGAACGCCAGAAAGACGATGAGGCCGCGCTGGGGAAAGGCCGCCCCCGTGCCGATGACCAGGGGAACGGCCAGGGCCGTCGCCAGCGAATCGACGCCGCGGATGCCCGCCCAGGCGACGACCGCCACCTGTTGCCAGGGCGGGTACGGATCGCGGCGTCGCAACGCGGGACTGAGCAGGCGCGGCAGATACGTCGCCGGAAACACCCAGGCGATGCGCGCCACGATGACGGTCGCGCTTATCAGCGCCGCGTAACCCAGAAGCGTGAAGAGGGGAAACTCGGTCAACTCGCCGTAGATGGATCGTAGTTGCAAGCCGATGAGAATAAACGCCAAGCCGTTGAGGATGAATTCGACCATTTGCCAGAACGATTGGCCGAGCATGCGCGCGTCCGCGCTGAAGTGCCGCGCGCTCTGGCGGCCGACGTAGAGGCCGGCCGCGACCACGGCGAGTACGCCCGAGGCGCCGATGGTTTCGGCCGGCAAATAGGCGGCGAACGGGGTGAGCAAGGATAGCGTGGTCTCCACGGGCGGATCGTCCAGGCGTCGGCGAATCCACACGGCGAGCCAGCCCACGCCGATGCCCACGGCCACGCCCGCGACGCTGGCCCAGGCAAATCCCAGGCAGGCCTGGCCTATCGAGAAAGTGCCGCTGAGGACGGCCGCGATCGCCATACGATAGGCGACCAGGGCCACGGCGTCGTTGACCAGGCTTTCCCCTTCCAGCACCGTGACGATGCGCCGCGGCACGCTCAGCCGACTGGTAATGGCGGCGACGGCGACGAGGTCCGGCGGCGCCACGATGGTTGCCAGGACGATCGCCACGGGCCAGGATATGCCTTCGATGGCGGCATTGGCTACCGCCGCCACGGCAAGTATAGTCGTGAGCACCAGGCCAATCGCCAGGAGAAGGATCGGCCGCAGGTTGGCGCGGAAGTCGCGCCAGGGAGTGAGGATCGCCGCGACGTATACCAGGGGCGGCACGAACAGCAAGAAGACCACGTCCGGCGGGAGTTGAACCACCGGCAGGCCAGGCACGAAGCCCAGTCCCAGGCCGCCCAGCACGAGAAGAATTGGATAGGCGACGTTGATCCGACGGGCGAGCGTCGCCAGCGCGGCGACCGCGACCAGCAAGCACAGGACGATTTCCACCGGGTCCATGCCCGCCCTCCTTCCGCGTGGGTGTGGTCGGATACCTCCTCATGGTTCACACTATTGACGAGATCGATAAGGCAATGGCGGGACGCCGTCAAACGCGGCGAATCGTGGCGAACCAGGCCTTCGGGCCGCCCTCGCTGAAGGTGAAGTCCTTCAGGTTGGGAACCACCTCATAGCGCGACGCCTGGATCGCCTCGATGGTCCAGCCCTGGGCGAAGGCTTCGTGCAATTCAGGCTTCGTGATGCGCCGCGGCCCCTGGGTGCCCGGCTCTTCGTCGCTAAAACAGAGGAGGAAAAGCGAGCCGCCCGGTTTGACGACGGCCGCCAATCCTTCGACGTAGCGTTGCCGATCCGCGTCGGAGAAGACGTGAAACAGGCCGGAATCGAGCGCCGTATCGAAGCGTTCGTCCCAATCGTTCAAGGTGAGGGCATCCTTCACGAGGAACGTGACGGGCAGATTTTGCCCCTCGGCCTTGCGCGTGGCGCGAGCGATGGCCTCCTCGACGAAGTCGATGCCGACGACGCGCCGGCCGTGGCGAGCGAAGTAAATCGCGTGATCGCCGGTGCCGCAGCCAGCGTCCAGGACCGAGCCGGCGACCCGATCGGCGACGGCCAGGAAAGCCGGTTGCGGCCGACCGACGTCCCACGGCGCTTGCCCTCGATAAATCGACTCGAACATCGCGCGGGGTACGGTATCCACGCTCGCCCTCTCACGAAAGGTGTGGACGGGCAAAGGGCACGTCTCTGGCCGCTATTGTATGGGAGAAGCTGTCGCGTGAAACGTTCGCCAACCTTCGCAACCGGTCGGCTATCCCGCCCGTTTGCCCGGCTCGACGGCCGCGCGCCGCGGCCTTCGGAACGGCAGCGTCGGCTCTGGGGAAAGGGCGCACAGCGTCCAGGCGCCGCAGGCGGGGCAAGGGCACGACTCGATGGCTTGCTGTTCGTAGAGCGACACGAGACGCTTGACGGGCCAACTACGGCCGCAACTGTCACAGGTGATTTCCGGCGCTGCCACACGGTCCTCGCTATCGGGGGAAGGGAGATAAGTTCCACGCTCTGGGGTGCCTTCGTCGTCTCCCGAAATACAATACTCGTTCTTATCGACTCTCCCTGGAGCAAACTTGAGATGGCTGCCGCGAAAACGTCGTACAAGTTTACCTTCGGCCCGTGGAACATCAGCCAGGGGGCCGACCCGTTTGGGCCGACCGTGCGGAAAGAGGTGGCCCTCGCCGCCAAGATCCGCGAGTACAAGAAGCTCGGCTTCGACGGCGTCCAGTTCCACGACGACGACGCCGTGCCCCCCGACCTGATCGACGGCGACCCGGCCAGCATTCAGAAGGCCGCCGCCAAGATGAAAAAAGTCCTCGACAACGAGGGCCTGTTCGCCGAGTTTGTCGCCCCACGTCTGTGGGAGCATCCCAAGACCATCGACGGCGGCTATACGTCCAACAGCGCCGCCGACCGCAAGTATGCCCTGGAGCGCTCCAAGCGGTGCATCGACATCGCCAACGTCCTCGGCACCAAAGACGTGGTCTTATGGCTGGCCCGCGAAGGCACGTACATCCGCGAGGCCAAGGATCCCATCGGCGCCGTCGGCCGCATCCTCGACGCGGTCAACGCCCTGCTCGACTACGACAAGAACATCCGCATCCTCGGCGAGATGAAGCCCAACGAACCGACCGACATGGCCTACATGCCGACGCCGGGCCACTTCCTCGGCCTGACCTATCGCGCCTCGGAGCCGTCGCGCGTCGGCGTCCTCATCGAATCGGCCCACTCGATCCTCGCCGGCCTCGATCCGTCGGACGACATGGCTTACGCCCTGTGGCACGGCAAGCTCTGGGGCGTCCACATCAACGATCAAAACGGGCTGAAATACGACCAGGACAAGGTCTTCGGCTCGGTCGATCTGCGCCGCGCCTTCAACACCGTTTGGGTGCTGGAACGCGGCGGCTATCAGGGCGCCATCGGCATCGACGTCAAGGCGATGCGCACCACCAAGGCGGGCGATCAGACGCGGCACCTCGTCAACAGCAAGGAAATCTTCCTCCGCATGGTCGATCTCGTTCGGGCGCTCGATGTCGCCAAGGTGGAGTCGTTCCGGGCGGAGCGCGATTACGAGGGGCTGGAACGGTATATCATCGATCATCTCATGGGCAAGTGAAACATTTCCAACGCTTAGCCCGAGCGGTTTGTCACGAGCCGAAAGCGTAAGCGACGGAACCTCCGTCGCTTACGCTTTCGGCTCGTTATTGCTTATCGATTAATTACAATTCACATCTTGCCTTACGCCCTGCCAGAAGCTTTTTCAGTGCGGCAGTAGGCCGAGGCGGTTTAGCGAGTAGCTTCAAAAAGCGATCGCGATCGCGGTCGGAAAGCGGCGTGGAAGTTTCTTCGGCGAATACTACTTCGTCTTCCGGGATTACCCGTGCCTTGCGAATGCGCAACTCCGAATCGCTGATTCGCTCGACAAGGACCGTGGCGTTGGCGAATCCACTCGGGAGCAACAGGCGACCCTTCGCGTCGGTAAATTTGGTTCGAGAAGACATGGCAATTCCTCGAAAGATGAGCATCTGGGAGAATGATACCATTTATTGCCAACTGCGCGGGCAACGAAACAACGTCGCATTATCCGCGCGGTAGGCGATAACTCGCGCCGCTTCAAGGTGGGCGTCTCCCACCTCAAAACCGTTGCTTGCTCAACAACTCGCTCACCGGCCGAAATCCCTTAAATCCGCGACATATCCTTACGCCCCAGGCATTGACCGGCTGATCGCCTTCGTAGTGGAAGACGACGCGCTCGGGGCCGACCTCGTCGAACGCATCCTTCGCCTCGGGCGTGAAGACGCCGACGACGACGAAAGTGCGTCCCAAAAATTGCTCCGCGTCCCAGACGGGGTTGGGCCTCCAGAAGTCGTACTGGCTGCGGCGGTCGCGCAGGGCCAAGCCGATGGAGTAGACGGTCGGATGGCCCTCGCAGTAGAAGCCGAGTTCGCCGGGCAGGTTCCAGAGTGTGCCGGCGAGAATGGGATCGACGCCCTCGGCCTTGAGTTCGGCACGGATGCGGTCCACCTCGGCGGCGAGCGTGCGCCAGCCGCGCAGCCGGCACGTCGGATCGCACTGGCGTAACGGGAACGGCCGTTCTCTGGTCGGCGGCCCCGCGACGGCCGCGAGCAATGGATACAAATATTCGCTGCAGTGCATCAAACCGCTTACGGATACGCCGAGCAAACAGGTCACGGCCAGCGAGCCGCAATTCCAGCGGAACAGCCACGGATGCGGCGTTTGCAGCTGGCGAGTGATCCAGCCAACGGCCAGCACCAGGCCCGAGAGGTACGCCGCCGCCGGCCAGTTGGCCTCGCCGCCGCCGGTCTTGGGACTGAACATCAGGAACACGGCGAACGTAAGAGCGGACAGCCACCACAGGTAGCGCAGGTGGGGATTCATTTCCACGGTCGGCCGATGGGCGATCATCGCCGCCAGCCAGACGACGAACCAGAACACCATCAACAGGCCGCATTGCGTTCCGAGGTAAACGACTGGCCCCAGCCACTTGATGCCCGAGTCGCTCGCCCCGGCGAGGCCATTGACGTGGCGTACGCTGACCCAACCGTGCGTCATATTCCAGACGAAAATGGGCAAGCAGCAGAGAGCGGCGATGCCGGTCATGATCCAGAAGCCGCGTTGGAAGAGCAAGGGCCGATAGCGGGGCGACGTGAGTAGGAACAGACCGACCGAGGGGAACCATAAAATCATGGTGTACTTGGCGAGGATGCCCAGGCCGACGACGAATCCGAGGAGCCACCAGGCGGCCATCGAACCGCGGAAGATCGCGCGATGCCCCAACACCAGCGCCCAGGCCCACAGGCAGGTATAGGGGGCGTCTATCGTCATAAGCGTCGAGCCGGCCGCCAGCAGGGGAAGCGTCAAGGCGAGCAAGACGACCAGCGCTGCCAGGCTTTCCCGGCCGTGGACCTGCACGGTCAGGATGTAGAGCGCCAAAAGCAAGAGGCTGCCGCAGAGCACGGCCGGCAACCGCACGGCGGGCATGAGGTCGCCGGTCGCGGACACCGCCATGTCGCCGAATAGCTCGCAGCTGCCGCGGATAAGATAAGCGACCAGCGGACCTTTGCTGTAGTAGCTCCAGTCGAGGTGCCGCGACCAGTCCCAGTAGTGGGCCTCGTCGGGCGCGAGGTCGAGGGGGTTGTCGGTGGTCAAGTAAGTCAAGTGCAGTCCGGCCGACCCGAGGATGAGCAAGGCCGCGACCGTGCGCCAAAACCAGATGCCGCGCTGCCGCGACAACGGCGAAGGCTCGCGCGGCGTCGGCAGAAGGCGGCCCGGCTGCCGCCGCGGAATCGACACGGGATGGACGGAAATCCCCTGGTCCAGCGCGGGGCTTCGGTTGACTTCCTCGGACATGGGGCCGGCGACCTCGGGTAGTGACATGCGAAGGCTCGAACCAGGAGGGGGGCAACCAGGCACGGCGGCGAGCGCGCCATCTCAGACGCCCTGATAAGCCGAATGGCCGCGCCGGTCAAGGCGAGCCGAAGGATCGAAGGCGGGGACAATTCGTTTCCGCGGCAAGAAACGTTACCCATTCGCGCGCGGCCGCTATAGAATCCCCCTCTACGTTAGTTGGCGGTACGAGGACGATCCCACTCTCCCACGTCGGATCGAGGGAATTCGTGAGCGCGATCGAACGCAAAATTTACATACTCGGCGTCGGCGGTGATGGTCTGGCCGGCCTGACGGCGCGCGGCCGCGCGCTGCTCGAAGCCGCCGACCTGGTCCTCGGCTCCGACCATACCCTCGGCCGACTTCCCGAGGTCCAGGCCGAACGCCTCCGTATTGGCGGCGACCTGCAAGAAGTCGTCCGTCTCCTGGAAACGCGCCTCGGCAAAGGCCAACGCATCGTCATCGTCGCTGGCGGCGATCCGCTGTTCTACGGCGTGGCCCGCTACCTGTGCGATCGTTTAGGCAAGGAACGCTTCGAGGTGTTGCCGCACGTCAGTTCCATGCAGCTGGCGTTCGCGCGCATTAAGGAAAGCTGGGAAGAGGCGTACCTGACCAACCTCGACAATCATCCGCTGGAAACCGTCCTGGATCGCATCCGCACGGCCGAGACGGTTGGCCTGTTCACCAGCGAACGCCACGATCCGCCGGGCGTCGCGCGGGCGCTGTTGGCCCGCGGCCTGGATTACTTCAGCGCTTATGTCTGCGAGAACCTCGGCGGTCCCGACGAACGCGTGACGCAGGGGGAGTTGGCCGAGATCGCGGACATGGAGTTCGATCCGCTGAACGTCATGATCCTGAAGCGAAAGCCGGGGCGTCCCGATCTGCCGCGGCCGCGCGGCGCGCTGCGCCGCTTCGGCAACCCCGACGACACCTTCGCCCAGAGTCGGCCCAAGAGCGGCCTGGTAACGCAGGCGGAGGTCCGCGCCATCGCGCTGGCGCAACTCGACGTGCAGCCGGCCAGCGTCGTCTGGGACGTGGGCGCCGGCAGCGGTTCGGTGGCCATCGAAGCCGCCCTGCTTGCCGAGCCAGGTACGGTTTACGCCATCGAGATGGACGCCGCCGATTACCAACTCATCCTGGCCAACGCCGACCGCTTCGGCGTGACCAACATAAAAGCGCTGCACGGCACGGCGCCGGCCGTCTTCGCCGACTTGCCGGCGCCGGACGCCATTTTCGTCGGCGGCACCGGCCGCGAGGTGGCGCGGCTGCTAGAGGCCGGTTTCGCCGCCTTGCGGATCGGCGGCCGGCTCGTCGTCAACGTGGCCACGCTCGAAACCCTGAGCGCAACGTATGCTACCTTAAAACATCTGGCCGGCGGCGTCGAGGTGTTGATGGTCAACCTGTCGCGCGGCACCGAACAACTCGAAACCCTGCGTTTCGAGGCGGTGAATCCAACTTTCCTGCTGCGAGTATGCAAGGCTCCCGGCTAATGGCCGCGGCCCTCACCTATATGGGAGAAGCACCCCGATGAGCAACGATATCGTGCCGGCCATTCCCGACGGACCCGGAAATGTCCCCGGAGATGGGGGAAGTAATCCGATCGTCGATCCCGCGGCGACGGTGACGCCGGGACGTGCCCGCCGCGACCTCTTTCTGATTAGCCTGCTGATTCTCTTTCTGGAACTGGCCTGCATCCGCTGGTTCCCGGCGCACGTCCTGTTCCTCACTTTCTTCACCAATACGGTGTTGCTCGCCTGCTTCCTGGGCATGTCGCTCGGCTGCCTGGCCGCCGGCAGCAAGCGCAACTACCTCGTTTATACGCCCTATTTGCTCCTCCTCGGGCTGGTCCTCAGCCTGGCCATCAGTTCGGCGCACGCCAAGCTGTCCCAGCACGTGGACATCAGCAGCCAGGACCGAAATCCGGGCTTCGTCTTTTTCGGCACCGAGCACATTTCCCGCTCGCCGGACAGCGTGCTGGTGCCCATCGAAGCGGTCGGCGGCGGCTTCTTCGTCTTGATCGCCCTGATCATGGTCGGGCCGGGACAAGAATTGGGCCGTGCCCTGACGCGCCTGCCAGGCCGCATCGAAGCCTACACCATCGACATCGTCGGCAGCATCGTCGGCATCAGCCTGTTCGCCACGGTCTCCTGGTTCCAGCTGCCGCCGCTTGCCTGGTTTTTGCCGGTCGTCGTTGGCCTGGGCTATTTTTTGTTGAACAATGCCTCTGGACCTCGACCGCAAGGCTGGCAGGCAGCGATACGCATGTTGGCGCTCGTGCTGCTCACGTCGGGGTACACCTTCGCCGCCGGCCCGCTTTCGGCCTGGTACGCCGAACGGCCTGATACCATAAGTCATGGCCCGGTCCAGTTTTACTGGTCGCCTTACTATCGCCTGGACTATTATCCGCGGATCAATTTCATCGAAGTCAACCTGATTGGCCACCAGCAGATGGTGTCGCGCCAGAAACCCAACCCCGCTTACGCCTTGCCCCACCTGTGGAACCGCGATAGCGGCGGCAAGAAATTCAAGGACATACTCATCATCGGCGCCGGCTCCGGCAACGACGTCAGCCGGGCCATCCAGTGGGGCGACCCGGAAGTTCGCATCGACGCCGTCGAGATCGATCCGCGCATCCAGGCGCTCGGCAAGCGCGACCATCCCGACAAGCCCTACGACGAGACCGACAAGGTCAACGTCACCATCAACGACGGCCGCAATTTCCTGCGCTCGACCGAGGGCAAGTACGACCTCGTCGTCTTCGCGCTCGTCGATTCCCTGGTCTTGCACAGCGGCTACAGCAATATCCGCATGGAAAGCTACCTGTTCACCAAGGAAGCGATGGAGGACGTCAAGCGCCACCTTAAGCCGGGCGGTCTCTTCGTCATGTACAACTATTTTCGCCAGGGTTGGATCGTCGCCCGGCTGCAGCGGCAGATCGAGGAAGTCTTCAAAACCGAGCCGCTGGTTCTGACGCTCCCGTTCGACCGAGATGAGATCCAGGCCGACGATCGCTGGGACACCTTCACCATTTTGATTGGCGGCGAGGGAGCCGAGCGCATTCGCGCCGGCTTCGCCGAGGGAAAGCAATCGCACGTGCGCAGCGATCGCGCCCTGACGCCCGACTCGATGAACAGCTTCACGACGGACTCCGGTACCTTGGCCGAGATCGCGAAAGACCAAAAGCTTCCGTGGGCCGAACAGAAATGGTATCCGCCCTTCCGGCCTTCCAAAGTCGTCGTCAACGAAGACCTGCGGCTGGCGACCGACGACTGGCCGTTTCTCTACCTGCGACAGCCGATGATTCCCCTGCGGCCCAGCCTGAGCGGCATGGTCGTCATGCTCTGCCTGGCGATATACCTGCTGTATCGCTTCCTGCCGCGCTCCGGCGCGGGGGCACGGCCCGGAGCGATGGACGCGCGCATGTTCTTTCTCGGCGCCGGCTTCATGCTCATCGAAACCAAGGCCGTGGTGCATATGGCCCTGCTCTTCGGCAGCACCTGGATGGTCAACTCCATTGTCTTTTTGGCCGTGCTGGTGATGATCCTGCTCGCCAACCTCTTCGTGCTGACGGTGAAGCCGCGCACGCTGTGGCCCTACTACGTCGGCCTGGTGGCGTCGCTGGCCCTGAACGTCTTCGTGCCGCTCGACTTCTTCCTCGGCATGGACCGCCTGCAGCAGATACTCCTGTCCTGTTCGCTAGTGTTCGCGCCGATCGCCTTCGCGGGCGTCGTCTTCGCCGTGTCGTTCGCGCGGACGGAGGCGGCGGATCGGGCGTTCGGCTTTAACATCGCCGGCGCCATGGTCGGCGGCTTGCTGGAAAATACGTCCATGATTCTCGGTTTCCAGCATTTGATGCTGCTGGCCATCGGCCTTTACCTGCTGTCGTCGATGGGCGGCGGCCGGCAAACGGCCGAGTTGCCGAAGTCGGAGGCGCCGGTGCCCGCGGGCGCCGATTCCTAGGCGCCGCCGTGGTATCGGCAGCCGCGTGACGCCGGTATAATATAGGTAGATTTTTGTCGGGTTTTTCGTGAACCTGACGGGTAGAGGAAGCCGGTCCCGTTCTGGATGAACCGTTCGCGCGACTTTCCCCTGACCCTCGCCGGCGCGGGTTGCCGATAAAGCGCTCGGCCGCGATGCGAGGCGCCAGGTTTGGCGAAGAGGATCGTACCCATGCCGACCAAGGCGATCGGTCTCGGACCATTCGAAGGAAACGGGACCGCGGCGCTGGCGCCGCCGGAAATCGCCTCGGGGGACGAATCGCTGCCGGTCGAACGCTGTTTGCTTATCCACCGCCTCATGGTGCGTTCGCGCGTCATGGAAGAGCGGATGATCAAGATGAGCAAGTCGGGCGAGGCCTACTTCTGGATCGGCGGCCCCGGCGAGGAAGCGTTCAACGCCTGCCTCGGCTTGCAGGTCCACAAGGGGCAGGGGCCGGCGTACGATTACCTCCATTTGCACTACCGCAACAGCGCCACGCTCGTGGCGATGGGCATGGACCCGTTGGACGGTATACGGCAGATGGCCATGACCGCGACCGACCCGCACTCGATGGGCCGCAACTTCAGCGGCCATTTCGCCCGCCGCGATTGGAACGTCATTCCCGTCACCTCCGTTATCGAAGTCCAGTACGTCATGGCCCCCGGCACCGCGCACGTGCAAAAGCGCTTTGGCGGCGAGGGCATCACCGTCGTCGCCGGCGGCGAGGCCGGCACCGCCGAGGGAGACTTCGCCTCCTGCCTCGTCTGGTCGAGCCGTCCGGGCAATGAACTTCCCGTCCTTATCGTCGTCATGAACAACGGCTACGGCATCTCGACGCCGGCCTGCGAACAGCACGGCGAGCATCACGTCATCGACCGCGGCAAGGCGTTCGGCATCCCCGGCGAAGTAGTGGACGGCAACGACGCCGTCGCCAGCTGGCACGCCATCCGTCGCGCCATGGCATACGTCCGTCACGAACGCCGGCCCTTCATGCTCGAAGCGCTAGTCTCGCGGCTTTACGGCCATTCTTCGTCCAGCGGCGCCCTCCGCGTCAAGGGCGAGCCGGATTGCATCGAACGCCTCGAAAAGCGCCTGGTCGAGGCGGGAGCGTCCGACGCCGCCGGGATTGAGCGCATACGGGAGGAAGCCCAAGCGGAAGCCGAAGCGGCGCTGGACCAGGCGTCGCGCGAAGCGAAGCCGACGGCGGCCGACGTGGAACTGCAGACCTACGCGGCCAGTGCCGTGGACGCGGTGTATCCCGGGGATTACACGGGGTTGCCGCGTTAGCTTTGGTCGCCGGCCAGGCGGCACCAGCGATATCCACTTGACCGCGGCGCGAGGAATCGACCATGACTTTGACGATTCACGACGACAAAGTGCCTCTCCGCGTCGATACGGGCAGCGATATCCGCGTGGGACAATCCAATGTCCTATTCGAATTCGTTATCGCGCAGTTCGAGGAAGGAAATTCGCCCGAAGAAATCGCCGATGCCTATGACACTCTGAACGTCGCCGACGTTTACGCCGTAATCGCCTACTTCTTGCGTCGCCGCGATGAAGTGAAAGCGTATATGGACAAACGCGACGGGGAGATTGAGGAACTAAAGTTGCGGATCGAGGCTCGCCAACTGCCGCGCCCCGACTTCAGGGAAGAGTTGCTCGCCCGGCGCGGACTCCTGAAAACGCAGGATGCTGCGTCTGGTCACCGATGAACACGTCCACGGCGGACTCGCGCGGAGGATGCGCTCGGACCACCCGGAGATCGACATCGTTCGCGTTCAAGACGTAGGTCTCCTCGGGGCGAGCGATCCGACGATTTTGGCAGGGGCTGCCCAGGAAAGCCGCGTTTGCATTAGTCAGGATCGGAAAAACCATGATCCGGTATGCCAACGAGCGCGTATCCGGCGGTTTGTCGATGCCTGGATTATTTATCCTCCGCAAGGACATAACGGTTGGCGAGGCAATCGCCGAGTTGTTTTTGATCGCCCAGTGCAGTTCGGCGGAAGAATGGCAAGACCGAATTGAATTCATCCCTCTCTGACGAGTCTTCTCCTCATGGCCACGCTCGTCCAGGCCGTTCGCCTCGCCTTGCATTACGGCGAGGAACACCTCGGCGTCACCGACGTCTTCGGCGAGGACGTCGGCCCGCCCTTGGGTGGCGTCTTCACGGCCACCCAGGGGTTGAAGACCGCCTGGAATTCGCCGCTGGACGAGCGCGGCATCATCGGCATGGCCATGGGTATCGCCTACGCCGGCGGCCGGCCCGTCGCCGAGATTCAGTTCTGCGATTACGGCTTCAATACCATCGACCTGCTTAAAGTCGCCGGCAACCAACGCTGGGCCGGGGCGGGCAATTACGAGTTGCCGATGGTCGTCATGACGCCGACCGGCTCTGGCATTCGCGGCAGCCTCTATCACTCGCACTCGTTCGAGAGTTGGGCGAGCCGGCTGCCGGGTTGGAAAGTCGTTATGCCCAGCACGCCGCTCGACGCCTATGGCCTGATGCTGTCCGCCATCGTCGATCCCAACCCGGTCCTGGTGTTGCTGCCCAAGGCGCTGCTGCGCGTCCGCGGCGATCGGCCGATTCCCGGCGAGCCGGAAGACGAGAGTACCCTAAAGGAGATGATCGACGCACCGGTCGGCGACCGCGGCGGCTGGCAACCGCGCTGGCCGGAGTTGCAGCCGTACTACGTTCGCTTCGGCGAGGCGCGATGGGCGCGCGAGGGGGACACGGCCACGGTCGTGAGCTACGGCCGTACTTTGCCGCTTTGCGTCCAGGCGGCCGACCAATTGCAAAGAGACCAGGGACTATCGTTCGACGTGATCGACCTGCGCAGCATCTTCCCCTACGACTGGAAGGCCATCAGTACCAGCGTGCGCAAGACGGGCCGGCTGTTGATCGTTAACGAAGACACGGAAGTGACGAACTTCGGCGAACACCTGCTGCGCCGGGCGATCGACGAACATTTTTACGACTTCGTGGCAAGGCCACGCATGTTGGCCGGCAAGCACGTTCCGGGCATTGGTCTGAATCAGGTGTACGAGCAAAATAGCGTGCCGCAGCTGCCGGGCATCGTCGAGGCGATGCGTGAGGTGGCCACGGAAGAGGCGTAGTCGAATCGTTTAGCCGCGCGTATTGTTTACGTTTCGCGTCCCCGCGCTCCCCTTCGCGTCGCGGCTAAACGCTGGAAATATCGGATACCTCATGGAATTTAAAATCCCCGAACTCGGCGAAGGCGTCTACGAAGCCGAACTCGTCGCCTGGCTCGTCAAGCCCGGCGACGCGGTCAAGCGCGGCCAGGGTTTATTCGAAGTCATGACCGACAAGGCCAGCATGGAAGTGCCGTCGCCCTTTGCCGGGACCATCACTGCTACCCAGGCGGAACCGGGGAAGCAGATCAAAGTCGGCGACGCGATCTTGAGTTATACGCCGCTGGGCGAAGAGCAAAGACAAGGAGACAAGGAGACAGGGAGACAGGGAGTCAAGGAGAGGGTGAATGGCGCGGGCGCTGCGATAGCGGGAGCGCCGACGAGGGTGGCATTGACTCCATCGTCGGTGCGGGCGGCGCCTTCGGTGCGGCTCATGGCCCGCAAGCTCGGCGTGGACTTGACGCGGGTCAATGGCACCGGGCCGGAAGGGCGTGTACTGATCGACGACCTGGCCGCCGTCATCCCCGCCCTGGGCGTTGCTTCGCCGAAGAAGCCCGAGCCGCGCCCCGACTACGGCACGCCGGGAACGCGCGTCAAACTGCAAGGGCTGCGCCGCAAGATCGCCGAGCACATGGTCCTCTCCAAGCGGACCGTCCCGCATTATGCCTATATCGATGAATGCGACGTGACCGAATTGGTACGGCTGCGCGAGGCCTTCCGCGAGCCGTATGCCGGGATCGGCGTCAAGCTGACCTACTTGGCGTTCGTCGTCAAGGCGGCGGCCGAGGCCCTGAAGGAGGTTCCTATCGTCAACGCCTCGCTGGACGAAACGGCCGGCGAAATCGTGCTGCACGACCGCTATCACATCGGCATCGCCGTCGCCACGCCGGCCGGCCTCATCGTGCCCATCATCCAGGACGCCGACCGCAAGGACGTACCGACCATCGCCCGCGATATCGAACGCCTCGGCGCCGAGGCCCGCGCCGGCAAGGCCAAGCGCGACGACCTCCGCGGCGGCACCTTCACCGTCACATCCATCGGCGGCATCGGCGGCTTGATCTCGACGCCGGTCATCAACCATCCCGAAGTCGGCATCCTCGGCATCGGCAAGATCGTCAAACGGCCCGTCTACGACGCGAGCGGCGCCATCAAGCCGGCGGACATGCTCTACCTATCGCTCTCGTTCGACCATCGCGTGGTGGATGGCGCCGTGGGCGCGGCGTTCGGCAACGCGCTTAGCCGTCGCCTGCAAAGTCCGGCGGGCCTGTTGATGCCATCCGAGAAAACCTAAAGCCGCCGTTGGTTCCGGTCATCGAGAAAGATGACGCGCGGCGTATAGGCGCGGGCAGCCTCGTCGTCGAGCCAGGTGAACGTGGCGATGATGACCTTGTCGCCGGGCCGGGCGTGATGGGCCGCGCCGCCGTTGGCGCAGATGACGCCGCTGCCCGGTTCGCCGACGATGGCGTAGGTGTTGAAGCGCGTGCCGCGCGTCACGTTCCAGACGTTCACTTCCTCGAAGGGCAGGATGTCGGCCGCTTCCAATAGCTGAGCGTCCACCGTCAGGCTGCCTTCGTAATCGACGTTGGCATCGGTGACGGTGGCGCGATGAATCTTCGACTTCAGCATGGAGCGGCGCATGTAAACCTTCCTGGAACGACATCCCCTAATCCTGCCATTTCATTTTACGGGAACGGGGAAGACGCCAAGGCGCTTTCCGCGGCGCCGAACCAGGCGCGGACGCGGCGGTCTATCTCCGTGTCGAGCGCTTCTCCCGCGGCGCGGCGCCGCCCCAGGTCGTTCAATTCGGGCCAGGCGTCGGCGGGCGGCAACGGAAACGCGGCCAAATGCTTGATCTTCAATTCCGCGAACGCTCGCCCCTTGCGCGGCTCCACGGCGCGGAAGTACCAGGTCATGAACTCGCTATTGAGCAAGGCACACAAGCCGTCGAGGTCGAGCATGGGCGGGTTTCGCGGGAAGACGACAAAGAAGTTATTGCTGGCGTAACGTCCGTCGCGGTCCACGGCGGCGATGACCCGATCTCCCGTACGGCGCACCAACAGCTTGGCTTGCTCGTGCCACTTGGGTTGGCCGAGGTTGGCATAGCGCGCCGGCGATTTTCGTTCAAGCAGGGCATTCAAGCGCACGTAGCCGCCACCCCAACGCAATTGGTAAGGGACCATTTCATCGCGGCCAAAGAGCAACTCACGGCAGCTATCGTCCAGCTTGCTTGGCACGAATAGTTCGGCGCGCATGTTGCCGCTATGCACTCCCTCATGCACTTCGAAGCAATCGCCCAAACGCGGATAGTGGTCGCAGCGCTGGAGGATCGCGCGAACGCCGGGAATCAAATGCAGATTGAAGACGTGCCGCGGGTTGGCCCGGAAATCGGCTTGCGGAATGGCGTGGACCAACGGCGCGTCGCCATGCACTTCGACGCGGACGGCATGGTCGGCCGACGCCTTTTCCTTGCGCCCGACGATAGTCGCCGTGTCGATGGTGGCGTCGGCGAAGGCGCGGCCCCACCAATCGATGCGCTCGAGGGCGAGTTCGTCGAGCAGGTAGCGGCGCGTCGTCGGGTAATCCTTGAGCAAGACGGTATCGGGCAGCACCAGGCCGCAGCGGCCGCCGGGAGCCGTCAGGCGGACGCTCAATTCCACGAAGGGCCGAAAGAGATCGAAGATGCCCGCGGACGAGGGGAAACGCGCCCAGAGCGTGCGTTTGAGCGACGTATCCTTGACGATGGCTTTTTGGCCCCACGGCGGATTGCCGATCACGGCGTCGAACGAGCCACCGTCGATGCCAAGCAGAGCGTTGCCGGTCTGGATGTTTCGTTCCAGGGCGTCCGCGACATCCGGTTCGTCGCCGCTCAGCTGCCGTAGACGCAGCCGCGCTATCTCGGCCGCGTCTGGATCGAGTTCCATGCCGAAGAGATTGTTCGATGCGATGTGTCGGCCAGCCAAGACTCCGTGCCAGGCGAGGAGATAGCGATACGCCCCCACGAGGAACGCGCCGTCGCCACATGCGGGATCGATGACGCGCAGCCGCGCGGCGGTCTCGGCCGTCCGGCCGACGAGCAAAGGTCCCAGCGTGTGCGCGACGACGTAATCGACCAACGGCGCTGGCGTGTAGTAGACGCCGTCGCGCTTGCGCGGATTCGGGTTGCGTTGCCGGCCCATGATCGACGTTTAGAATACCGGCACCGATAAGTCAACGGTTGCACCGCGGGGCCGCGTGTCGGATAATCCCGGTCGTCGCGGCAACGGGCCGCGCCGTTTCGCCCGCCCGCCTTTGGAGACTCCCGCCATGCGCCGTCTGCTGCCGCTGTTGTTCCTTCTGGCCGTCGCGCCCGCCGCGCGGCCCGCCGACAACGAACCTCCCGAGGGTTTCACCGCTCTCTTCAACGGCAAGAACCTGGACGGCTGGAAAGTCATGGGCGGCAAGATGGACGTCTGGGGCGCCGAAAAGGGCCTCCTCTTCGTGGACGGCCGCGGCGGCGGTTGGCTCATGACCGAGAAGGAATACGACAACTTCGAACTGCGCCTCGAATTCAAGATGCCCAAGATGGGCAACAGCGGCGTCGCCCTGCGCGCCCCGCTCAAGGGCGATCCAGCTTACGAAGGCATGGAGATCCAGCTGCTAGACGACGCCAATTACAAGAACCTCAAGCCGACGCAATATACGGGATCGATCTATGATGTGGTCGGCCCGTCCAAGAAAGTCACCAAGGAGTTTGGCGAGTGGCAGACGATGCGCATCGTCGCCAAGGGGCCGCGCATCGCCATCGAGTTGAATGGCACTCTCATCGTGGATGCCAACCTCGACGATCATCAAGACCGGGTCGAGGCCGACCCCGAGAAGAAATTGGCCGCGCATCCGGGTCTGGCGCGCAAGACGGGGCATATCGGCTTGCAGAGCCACGATGGCCGGGTGGAGTTCCGCAATGTGTATTTGAAAGCTCAGTAAACCATATGTTTAGCCGCGACCCGCCTCGTTTACGTTTCGCGCCTCAGCGCTTCTCGATCGGGTCGCGGCTAAACAAAATCTCACTTCAACACACCGCCGACGATCACCGCCTTGGCGCGGCCACGCACCTTTTTCCCCGCGAACGGGCAATTGCGGCTCCGCGACCGAAAGCGCGTCGGGTCGATGGTCCATTCCGCGGTCGGATCGATGATGGTCACGTCGGCCTTGGCGCCTGGCTTCAGAGTGCCGCGGTCGATGCCGAGAATCGTCGCCGGGTTGCGCGTCAATTTCTCGATGAGTTGCGGCCAACTCAAATGTCCCGGTTCGATGAGCGATACGACGCATAACGGCAACAACGTCTCCAAACCGATAATACCGTCGGGGGCTTGATCTAATTCGCGCATCTTCTTTTCCGGCGCGTGCGGCGCGTGGTCGCTGGC